>NZ_FNSM01000001.1:4472500-4627500 GCF_900105415.1 Streptomyces sp. TLI_105
ACGGTCGACGAGATCCGTGAGGACATCGAGCGGGGCCGGGCCGCCGACCAGCAGGTCGACACCCAGGCCTGCGCCCTCTGAGACGGGCCCGAAGGGGCCGGGCCCGAGGGGAGTTACGGGGTGTTTCTGGGGTGCCGCAGCCGAGCCGAGACCCAGCGGGCCCGGCGGCGCAGGATGCGCGAGATCCCCACCCCTGGTACCGCGTAGCCCGCGTCCGCCGGGCCACCCCTCTCCCGGGAGCCCGGCCCCGTGGCCGAGCGGCGGTCGCGTGCTGTCGTGTCACCGTAGTCGTGCGTCCAGCCCATACTTCGACGTCTGCCCGGGGGCCAAGGTCGGTAACCGCCTGGGGGCCCGCCAATTGGAGTATGCGCGGGGCACATGGCCGTTCGACGGACGCCTGTACGTCGGCCGGGGTGACGGGTGCTCAGCGGACCGGTGCGGAGGCCCCGCACGGCGGACCGGCACGACGCCCCGGCACGACGGTCGGCTCGGCGGCCCGGCTCAGCGGTCGGGCTCGGGGTCCTTGAGCCAGTTGACGAGCTCCGTGGTGAAGGCCACCGGGTCCTCCTCGTGCGGGAAGTGCCCGAGGCCGTCGAAGAGTCGCCAGCGGTACGGCGCCTCCACGTACTCGCCGGACCCCGCCGCGCTGCGGGTCCGCATCACCGGGTCCAGGGAGCCGTGCAGATGGAGCGTCGGCACCCGGACCGGCCGCTTCATGCGCCGGTTGAACTGGATGCCGTCCGGGCGGGCCAGCGACCGGACCATCCACCGGTACGGCTCGATCGAGCAGTGCGCCGTCGACGGGACGCACATCGCCCGCCGGTACACCTCGACGGCCTCCTCGTCGACCGGCTTCGGACCCGACCAGTCCCGGATCAGCTCGCCCACGAGCGCGCCGTCGTCCGCGACGAGCTGACGCTCCGGCAGCCACGGCCGCTGGAAGCCCCAGATGTGCGAACCGGCCCGCGACTGGGCGAAGTCGGAGAGCATCGCCGAGCGCCAGCGGCGCGGGTGCGGCATCGAGGAGACCACGAGTCGGCGCACCAGCTTCGGCCGCATGACGGCGGCCGTCCAGGCGAGGTAGCCGCCCAGGTCGTGCCCGACGAGCGCCGCGTCCGGCTCGCCCAGGGAGCGGACGACACCGGTGATGTCGAGGGCCAGGTTGGCGGGGTCGTAACCCCGTGGTGTGCGGTCGCTGCCGCCCACTCCGCGCAGGTCCATCGCGACCGCCCGGAACCCGGCCTCGGCGAGGGCGGGCAGCTGGTGGCGCCAGGTCCACCAGAACTGCGGGAAGCCGTGCAGGAGCAGCACCAGCGGGCCGTCGCCCATCTCGGCGATGTGGAAGCGGGCGCCGTTGGCGGCGACGTCGCGGTGCGTCCACGGCCCGTCGAGCCGTACGGGCCCGCCGTTGCCGCCGCTGCTCTCGGGAAGGGTCATACGGACGAGCGTGCCACAGTGGAGGCCTTCTCCAGTGCCGGGCGCGACTCCGGACGGGGGTGCGGCTTCGCGTTCTGCATGATCGCCGCCGTCTGCTTGGCGGAGGCGATGGACCTCTCCGGCGGCTTGACCTTCTTGAACTTGGCGACGGCGATCGCCGCGAGGAGGCTCGCGACCAGCACGTTGAAGGCGAAGGACAGCAGGAAGCACCAGACGAGGTTCCAGCCCCCGTTGCCGTTGTGCCCGCCGGTCCAGGTGTTGATGGCGTACGCGAGCGCGAAGCTCAGCATCGGCAGCGAGAAGAGCAGCACCACGGCGGCCGCGATGCCCGCCGCGCTGCCGATCGCGCCACGCTTGACGTCCTGTCGGATCTCGGCCTTGGCCAGGGCGATCTCGTCGTGCACCAGCGCGGACATCTCGGCGGTCGCCGAGGCGACCAGCTGACCGAGGCTGCGCTCGGTGCCGTCGAACGGGTCGCTCATCGCTGCTCCCTCTCCTTGTGTCTACGGTCCGACTCAGATCATGCCGGACGGTCGGCGCCGTCGCGCGATGCCCCCGCCAGTTGGGCGCGCTCCCGGTGTTCCGCCGCCTTCCGCTCGTAGATCTCGGCCATCCTCAGGTGGTACTCGGGATCGTCCTGTTCGTAGATGTCGGGGATGCCGTCCTCGTCGTCGTCGCGCTCCTCGTCCGCGCAGAGCGTCTGGTACTTCCGGACCCGCAGCTTCAGCAGGACGGAGGCGAGGACGGCCGCGACGAGCGAGCCGATCAGGACGGCGGCCTTCACCTCGTCGGTGAGGGCGGCGTCCCCGGCGAAGGCGAGTTCGCCGATGAGGAGCGAGACGGTGAAGCCGATTCCGGCGAGGGTGGCGACGGCGAACACGTCGGGCCAGGCCAGGTCCGGGTTGAGCTCCGCCCGGGTGAAGCGGGCGGCGAGCCAGGTGCCGCCGAAGATGCCGATCGCCTTGCCGACGACGAGACCGAGGACCACGCCGAGGGTGACCGGCTGGGTGAAGACGTCGTGGATCGCGCCGCCGGAGATGCTCACCCCGGCGGAGAAGAGCGCGAAGAGGGGCACGGCGAGCCCGGCCGAGAGCGGCCGGACCAGGTGCTCGATGTGCTCGCCGGGGGAGTGCTTCTCGCCCTCCCGGGTGGTGCAGCGGAGCATCAGGCCCATGGCGACGCCGGCGATCGTGGCGTGGACGCCGCTGTTGTACATCAGGCCCCAGATGACCAGGGCCAGCGGCACGTACACGTACCAGCCGCGGACGTCCTTGCGGAGCAGCAGCCAGAAGACGACGAGTCCGGCGGCGGCGCCGCCGAGCGCGGCGAAGTTCAGGTCGCTGGTGAAGAAGATCGCGATGATCAGGATCGCGAACAGGTCGTCGACGACGGCGAGGGTGAGCAGGAAGGCGCGCAGCGCGGACGGCAGCGAGGTGCCGATGACGGCGAGGACGGCGAGTGCGAAGGCGATGTCGGTCGCGGTGGGCACGGCCCAGCCGTCCAGGGAGCCGTCGCCGAGGGTGTTGACCAGGGTGTAGACGAGGGCGGGGGCCGCCATGCCGCAGAGCGCGGCGACGACGGGGAGCATCGCGGCCTTGGGGTCGCGCAGCTCGCCCGCGACGAGCTCGCGCTTGAGCTCGATGCCGGCGACGAAGAAGAAGACCGCGAGGAGGCCGTCGGCGGCCCAGTGCTGGATCGACAGGTCGAGGCCGAGGGCGGCGGGGCCTATGTGGAAGTCCCGTACGGACTCGTAACCGGCGCCGAGCGTGTTCGCCCAGACGAGGGCGGCGACGGCGGCGAGGAGCAGCAGGACGCCGCCGACGGTCTCGGTGCGCAGGGCGTCGGCGATGTACCGCCGCTCGGGCAGCGAGAGGCGGCCGAGGAACTTGCGGTCGTTGGACACGGACACGTGGGGGACCTCCGTCGGGCAGGCAGGGCGAAGCACATGCCGACCAGACTTCCCGGCTCACCTGGGTCTTTCTGTCGCGTTCCTGACGCGATCCTTACTTTACCTAACGAGCCCGGGGTGTGTCCGGCGAGATTCACTTTAGGGAGATATGAGGCTTTCGTCCCGTCGGATGCGAGGTGTGGACCGCGGGGTGCGCGAACGCCCGCCCCGAGCGGCTCGGGACGGGCGTCCGTGTCGTACGCGCGAGCTGCCGCTCAGTCCTCGTCGGACGTGGCCGGCAGCTGGTTCTGGATGAGCGACATGACGGAGGAGTCGGTCAGGGTGGTGACGTCACCCAGCTCGCGGTTCTCCGCGACGTCCCGCAGCAGCCGGCGCATGATCTTGCCCGAGCGGGTCTTCGGCAGCTCCGCCACCGGCAGGATCCGCTTCGGCTTGGCGATCGGACCGAGGGTCGCGCCCACGTGGTTGCGCAGATCGGCGACCAGGTTGTCGTCTTCGCGCGCCGTGCCGCGCAGGATGACGAAGGCGACGATCGCCTGACCGGTCGTCTCGTCGGCGGCGCCGACGACGGCCGCCTCGGCGACGGACGGGTGCGAGACGAGGGCCGACTCGACCTCGGTCGTCGAGATGTTGTGGCCCGAGACGAGCATGACGTCGTCGACCCGGCCGAGCAGCCAGATGTCGCCGTCCTCGTCCTTCTTGGCGCCGTCACCGGCGAAGTACTTGCCCTCGAAGCGGGACCAGTACGTGTCGATGTAGCGCTGGTCGTCGCCCCAGATGGTGCGGAGCATCGACGGCCACGGCTCGGTGAGGACCAGGTAACCGCCGCCGCCGTTCGGGACCTCGTTCGCCTCGTCGTCCACGACGGTGGCGGAGATGCCCGGCAGCGGGCGCTGGGCGGAGCCCGGCTTGGTCTCCGTGACGCCCGGCAGCGGCGAGATCATCATCGCGCCGGTCTCGGTCTGCCACCAGGTGTCCACGATCGGGGTCCTGTTCGCGCCGATGTGCTCGCGGTACCAGACCCAGGCCTCGGGGTTGATCGGCTCGCCGACGGAGCCGAGCACGCGGAGGCTGGAGAGGTCGAACTTCGCGGGGATGTCGTCTCCCCACTTCATGAACGTGCGGATCGCGGTGGGCGCCGTGTAGAGGATCGTGACGCCGTACTTCTGCACGATCTCCCAGAACCGTCCCTGGTGCGGGGTGTCCGGGGTGCCCTCGTACATGACCTGCGTCGCGCCGTTGGCCAGCGGGCCGTAGACGATGTACGAGTGCCCGGTGACCCAGCCGATGTCGGCGGTGCACCAGTAGACGTCGCTCTCCGGCTTGAGGTCGAAGACGGCGTGGTGGGTGTAGGCGGCCTGGGTGAGGTAGCCGCCGGAGGTGTGCAGGATGCCCTTCGGCTTCCCCGTGGTGCCGGAGGTGTAGAGGATGAAGAGCGGGTGCTCCGCCGGGAAGGCCTCCGGGGTGTGCTCGGCGGACTGGCGGGCGACGATGTCGTCCCACCAGACGTCCCGGCCCTCGGTGAAGGCGGTGTCCTGGCCCGTACGGCGGACCACGAGGACGTGCTCGACCTGCGGGCACTTGGCGACGGCCTCGTCGATGGCCGGCTTGAGGGCGCTCGGCTTGCCGCGGCGGTAGCCGCCGTCGGCGGTGACGACCAGCTTGGCGTCGGCGTCCTGGATGCGGGAGGCGACGGCGTCGGCCGAGAAGCCGCCGAAGACCACCGAGTGGGCGGCGCCGACGCGGGCGCAGGCCAGCATCGTGATGGCCGCCTCGGGGATCATCGGCAGGTAGACGGCGACCCGGTCGCCCTTGCGGACGCCCAGCTCGATCAGGGCGTTGGCGGCCTTGGAGACCTCGTCCTTGAGCTCGGCGTAGGTGATCGCGCGGCTGTCGCCGGGCTCGCCCTCGAAGTGGATGGCGACCCGGTCGCCGTGGCCGGCCTCGACGTGCCGGTCGACGCAGTTGTACGCCACGTTCAGCTCGCCGTCCGCGAACCACTTGGCGAACGGCGGGTTCGACCAGTCGAGGGTCTCGGTCGGCTCGGTGGCCCAGCTGAGCCGCCTGGCCTGCTCGGCCCAGAAGCCCAGCCTGTCCGCCTTGGCCTGCTCGTACGCCTCCGCCGTCACATTGGCGTCCGCGGCCAGCTCGGTGGGCGGCGCGAACCGCCGCTCTTCCTTGAGCAGGTTGGCCAAGGATTCGTTGCTCACGACATCTCCCTTTCCCAGGGCGTCCTCTGTGCGTATGTGTCCCGCGTCATAGCTCATCAGTCAGATGCCCGGGTGACAAGAGCCTCCAGGAAATTGGTTTAGACCTGTGAGCGGGCTGACGCGCGGGTGGCCCCTTCTTCCCGAGCGGTGGGAGAAGGGGCCACACAGTCTCACGGCCGGGGAGACCGGAAGGTTCAGGACGCGCGCGCCACCGGTGTCGCGGTCGCCGGGGTCGGGACGCGCGCCACCGGTGTCGGGGTCGCCGGGTTCAGGACGCGCGCGCCGCCTCCAGGTGGTCCGTGGGCACGTCCCGGGTCGCCGCTTCGAGGGAATCCGTCGGCATCACCCGCGTGAAGACGTCGTCGTAACCGTGCACCTCGTCCGTCCCGGAGAGCAGGTACGCCTGTGCCTCGCCCACGTGGAAGTACACGCCGTGCAGCGTGAGCGTGCCCTCGGCCAGCCGGCGCGCGACCGGCTCGTACGCCCGCAGGTGCTCCAGCTGCTGGACCACGTTGGTCAGGCAGAGCTGCTCGACCGCGTCGGCCGGAAGGCGCCCGGAGATCCGGGCCCAGGCGTGCCGCCGGCTCGCCATCCGCTCCAGGCTGGGCCGGCCGTGGCGCAGCCAGCGGCGGAGCGGGGTCGGCGGGTCGTCCGGGCTGCCGCCCAGCAGGGCCTGCATCGCGCCGCAGCCGGAGTGGCCGCAGACGGTGATCGACTCCACCCGCAGCACCTCCACCGCGTACTCGATCGCCGCCGCCACCGAGTCGTCCCCGCTCTCCTCGCCGGGGAGCGGGACGAGATTGCCGACGTTGCGCACGGTGAAGAGGTCACCCGGGCCGCTGGAGGTGATCATGCTGGTGACGAGACGGGAGTCGGAGCAGGTCAGGAAGAGCTGCGAGGGCCGCTGCCCCTCCCGGGCGAGCCGCGCGAGCTCGTCCCGCACCAGCGGGGCGGTGTTCCGCTGGAACTTGCCGATGCCGCTCGCGAGGTGCAGCCCCGTCGTCCGTCTGGTCTCGGTCGGCTTCTCCCCGCACTGGTGGTTGTGCCAGGGCGTCCAGGGGCGGCAGCAGGGGTGCGAGGCGGAGTCGGTGACGGGCGCGGGCTCGGCGATCCGGGCACCGGACGGCCCGGTGGTCTCGACCGTCCCGCCGTGGGCGAGGTGCCCGGCGGTCCAGTCGCTCAGCGCCTCGTAGGCGGCGTGGTCCATGAAGGACCCGTCGAGCTCGATCACCACGTCGGAGCCCCGCGGCAGTTGGTGCAGCGCCCGGCTGAGCCGGGGCACGGCGAGGAAGGTCAGCTGGCCCCGGACGTGCAGCAGTTGGCGGCCGTCCCGCTCCTCCCGGGTGATCCGGGTGCGGGCGAGCCGGTGCAGGGCGACCGCGATGGCCACGGCGATGCCGAGGGCGACGCCCTCCAGGATGCCGACGAGGACGACGCCGGCCAGCGTCACCGCGTAGACGACGACCTCGCGGTGCCGGGTGACCGTACGGATGTGGGTGATGCTCACCATCTGGATGCCGACCACCATGACGAGGGCGGCGAGGGCGGGCAGCGGGATCAGGTCGAGCACCGGCACGAGCAGGAGGGCGGCGAGCACGATCCACAGACCGTGCAGCATGGTCGAGGCGCGACTCACGGCGCCCGCCGAGACGTTGGCGACGCTGCGGACCGCGACCCCGGCGACCGGGAGGCCGCCGAGCGCCCCGGAGACCATGTTGGCCGCGCCCTGTCCGGCGAGCTCGCGGTCGAGACGGGAGCGGGGGACGCCCTGGCCGCGGTCCCCTCGGGCGGCGACCAGCTTGTCGACCGCGACGGCCGACAGCAGCGACTGCACGCTGGTGACGAGCGTGATCGTGAGCACGCCCGCCGCGATGCCGAGGACCGGGCCCTCGGGCAGGCCGGGCAGGGCGTGGCTGCTCCAGGACGGCAGGTCCACGCGCGGCACGGCGAGCCCGGCGAAGGCGGCCACGGCCGTCGCCCCGGCCACCGCGACGAGCGCGGCGGGGACCTTCCGTACGAGCCGCCCCGCACGCCCCGGCAGGCGCGGCCAGCACAGCAGCACGGCCACGGTGAGGGCGCTGATGACGAGCGCCTCCGGGTGGACGCGCGCCAACTGGGCGGGCAGTCCGAGGACGTTGTCCACGGCGGAGCTCTGCGGGGTGCCGCCGAGCACGATGTGGAGCTGGGCGAGGGCGATGGTGACGCCGATGCCGGCCAGCATGCCGTGCACGATCGCGGGTGAGACGGCGAGCGCCGAGCGGGCCACGCGCAGGGCCGACAGTGCGAGTTGGGCGAGGCCGGCGAGAACGGTGATGGCGCAGGTGGTGCGCCAGCCGTACTTCTGGATGAGCTCGGCGGTCACGACGGTGAGTCCGGCGGCGGGGCCGCTCACCTGGAGCGGGGAGCCGCCGAACCGGCCGGCCACGAGGCCGCCGACGGCGGCGGCCACCAGTCCGGCCTGGAGCGGGGCTCCGGTGGCGAGTGCGATGCCGAGCGAGAGCGGCAGCGCGATCAGGAAGACGGCGACGGACGCGGAGACGTCGGCGCCGGCGAGGCGGAAGCGGCGGGGTCCGTCCGGCGGGCTGTGAGGCCGCTGGATCCGGGGCCGGTTGGTCGTGCGGGCAGGGGTACAGAGGGTCATGTTCCCGTCTCCTCCGGGGCAGCGCGGTCGCGGCTCGTGCGGGGTGCAGCGGCGGGATTCGCGAGACCCTCCGGGTGATCTACGTGTTCGAGTGGAGGATCAACGCTCAGTAAATGGATCGTAATGGAGAGTAAAGACTGCGGCATTATTTTCGGGGCAAACGGGGCAATGATTCACCGGTTCCGGTGACAGAACGTGCGCATGCCGCTTGTCGCTGGCGACCCCCGGTCCTCGTGGTGCGACGTTTACGCCGCTTGTACGGAAATCCGAGGATCTGAGGAGAGGTGCGCGGATGTCAGCCGCCCGCAGAACGACCACTGTCCGGAGGAAGGCGCTTGCCGTCGGCGTCCTCACCCTCGCCCTCGCCACCGGCCTCGCCGGCTGCTCGGGCTCCGACGACACCGCCACGAAGGGCACCTCGGGCGACGCGGGCGCCGAGAAGGGACCGGCCGCGGCCCCGAAGACCGCGCCCCGGCTGATCGGCGACGGCTCGACCGCCTTCACCGGCGCCCAGCCCCACCAGCCGGTCTGGCAGAAGCTCAAGCCCGGCGAGACCCCGCCGCAGTTCGTGGTCTTCTCCTGGGACGGCGCCGGCGAGGACAGCCAGAAGCTGTTCTCCCACTTCCGCGCGGTCGGCAAGAAGTACGACGCCACCATGACGTACTTCCTCAGCGGCGTGTACCTGCTGCCGGAGGAGAAGCGGGAGCTCTACGACCCGCCGCAGCACAGCCCCGGCCGCTCCGACATCGGCTTCAACGACGTCGAGGGCATCCGCGCCACCGTCCGCGAACTGCGCGGCGCGTGGCAGGAGGGCAACGAGATCGGCACCCACTTCAACGGCCACTTCTGCGGGAAGGAGGGCGGCGTCGGCAACTGGTCGGTCGAGGACTGGAAGAGCGAGATCGACCAGGCCAAGTCCTTCGTCAAGCACTGGAAGACCAACGCCGGCCTGCGCGCCGAGCAGCCGCTGCCCTTCGACTACGAGAAGGAGCTCGTCGGCGCCCGCACCCCCTGCCTGGAGGGCCGGAAGAACTTCGTCCAGGCGGCGGCGCAGATGGGCTTCCGCTATGACACCAGCGGCGTCAACGACCAGATCTGGCCCAAGAAGGACCTGGGCCTGTGGGACCTGTCGATGCAGCTCGTACCCGTCCCGGGGCGCGCCTTCCAGACGCTCTCCATGGACTACAACTTCCTGGTGAACCAGTCGGGTACGACCCAGGGCGACCCCTCCCGGCACCGCTACTGGGGCGACCAGATGCGCGACGGCCTGGTGCAGGCCTTCGAGCGCTCCTACCGGGGCAACCGCGCGCCGCTGATCATCGGCAACCACTTCGAGTCCTGGAACGGCGGCACGTACATGCGGGCCGTCGAGGAGACCATCGCCACCGTCTGCGTGCAGAAGGACGTCAAGTGCGTGTCCTTCCGCCAGCTCGCCGACTGGCTCGACGCCCAGGACCCCGACGTCATCGCCAAGATGCGCACCCTGAAGGTCGGCGAGGCGCCGGCGGGCGGCTGGAAGGCCTTCCTCGCCCCCCAGCCGGCCGCCCCGGCAGGCGCCCCGGCCAAGGGCGCCCAGCAGACCGAACGCCACTGAGCCCGGCCGTCGACGTCAGGCGGGCCGATCGGCCTTCGGGGGTCAAGCGGGCTGAACGGCACTGAGCCCTTCGTCCAGTACGAAGTCGGGGTCGACCTGCGACGCCAGGTCGGCCCCGGTCTTGGCGTTGCCCCAGCTCTCCGCGTTGCGCAGATGGAAGTGGACCATCTGGCGCGTGTAGCGCTCCCAATCGCGGTGGGCGTACGAGTCGTCCGCCGCGTCCTGGAGGGCCTGGAGCGCCATGCGGTTCTCCGCCTCCAGGAGCTCGAAGCGGGGCGGACGGCCCTTCTCCATCGCGCGGACCCAGTCCGAGTGCCCCACCGCCACCAGCAGGTCCTCGCCGACCTCCTCGCGCAGGAAGTCGAGGTCGTCCTGGCCCTGCACCTTGTTGCCGACGACCTTGAGCGCCACGCCGAAGTCCCGCGCGTACTCCTTGTACTGACGGTAGACCGAGACTCCCTTGAGGGTCGGCTCGGCGACCAGGAAGGTCATGTCGAAGCGGGTGAAGAGACCCGACGCGAAGGAGTCCGAACCCGCCGTCATGTCGACGACCACGTACTCGTCGGCCCCGTCGACCAGGTGGTTGAGGCAGAGCTCCACCGCGCCGACCTTGGAGTGGTAGCAGGAGACCCCGAGGTCCGACTCGGTGAAGGGCCCGGTCGCCATCAGTCGGATCTCGCCGTCGTCGAGCGGGACCGGACGCGCGCACGCCTCGTACACCGGGTTGTGCTCGCGGACCCGCAGCAGCCGCGAACCCTCCCCGGGCGGCGTCGTCTTGATCATCGTGTCGGCGGAGGCGATCCGCGGATTGCTGCCCCGCAGGTACTCCTTGATGAGCGGCAGATGCGCGCCCATCGCGGGCAGCGCGGCGGCCTCCGCCTCGGACAGGCCGAGCGCGGCGCCCAGGTGCTGGTTGATGTCGGCGTCGACGGCGACGACCGGCGCTTCGTTGGCGGCGAGGTGGCGGATGAAGAGCGAGGACAGCGTGGTCTTGCCGCTGCCGCCCTTCCCCACGAAAGCGATCTTCATGTTCACCTAGCGTAGCGGCACGATCGCACCTCGTGGTCAAGCTGCGTGAAGAAGACCACTCCATCGTGGGGCGGGGCCCCGAGGCGCGTAGCCTCCCTACCTATGAGTACGCACGCCTCTGACCCCTTGGCCGCCCTCGGCTCCCTGCCGGGCGTCGCCGAAGCGGTGGACTCCGTACGCAAGGCCGTCGACCGGGTCTACGGCCACCGCGTGATGCGCCGCCGCAGCAACGAGATCTCCTCCGAGGCGGCCCTGCGCGGCGCGCGCGGCTCAGCCGCCCTGTCCGGGGCCGACTGGGCCCTGGAGGAGGTCCGTCGGCGCACGGACTTCAGCGCCGACGCCGAGGCCCGCACCGTCGGTGCCGCCCTGCGCCTCGGCGCTGAGGCCGGGCAGCTGCTCTCCATCTGGCGCCAGTCGCCCCTGCGCGTGCTCGCCCGGCTGCACCTGGTCGCCGCCGGCGACGCGGCCCTCCCGGCCGGTACCGGTGTCGGCGACCCCGTGGGACGGCCCCGGCTGGACGGCGAGACGGTCGACGAACCCCTGATCGACCTCCCGCTGCCGACGCCCGCCGAGGTCGCGGGACGGCTCGACGGCCTCGCCGAACTGATCGTCGTGGGCAGCGAGGCCCCGGCCCTCGTCACGGCCTCCGTGGTGCACGGCGAACTGCTCGCGCTGCGCCCCTTCACCTCGTACAACGGCCTCGTCGCGCGGGCGGCCGAGCGGATCGCGCTAATCGGCAGCGGCCTCGACCCCAAGGCCGTCTGTCCGGCCGAGGTCGGCCACGCGGAACAGGGCCGGGCCGCGTACCTCGCCGCCTTCGAGGGGTACCTGTCGGGCACCCCGGAGGGCGTGGGTGCCTGGATCGCGCACTGTGGACGCTCGGTCGAGCTGGGAGTCCGGGAGTCGACGGCCGTCTGCGAGGCCCTCCAGCGCGGCGCCGCCTGACCCTGCCCCTCGCGGGCCGTCCGGTCTTCGTGGGCGGCCTGGCCCTCGCGAGTCGGCCTGGCTCTCATGGGGCGACCGGGCCCCCGTGGGGCGGTCGGGCTCTCATGGGTCGGCCAGGTCCTTGTAGGGCGGTTGGGCTCTCATGGGTCGCCCGGGCCCTCGCGGGGCGGTCGGGCTCTCATGGGTCGGACAGGTCCGGAAATGGGTTGCGGCGGCACCAGTCCTGGTACCGCCGCTGGCACGTCCACCCAGTTACCAAGCGTCCTCGATATGTGCCCATCAGGCCGGGAACTTTGCCCGTGGCCTGGTGCGGCTGGCCCGTAATCGACGGGTCGACGTCGCGTGGGTGCCCGGTTTCAGTGCTAGGTCCGTGGGGCCTTCATGCTCAACAGGTGATCCTCTCGGATGTCCTCGGTCTCGCGGGCCTGCTTCCTTTCTACTCCTGTCCGGGTGGAAGCGAAAGTGGTGGCTCCACTTCTCTGCCGATTGCTCAAATTCGGGCAAAGTCATCGGCGAGGCGATGGGCGAGGGCTGCCTGCCGACGTCGCGCCGCGTACCAGACGAGTCCGGCCCCGACGGCCGCTGCTCCGACCGCCGCCGCGGCGACGAGCGTGGGACGGGGCGGCATCCGGAACTCGGGCAGCCGCTGCTTGAGCCGCACCGGCTTTTCGAAGGCCAGAACCGGCCACTCCCGTGCCACGGCCTCACGGCGCAGCGTCCGGTCGGGATTGACCACGTACGGGTGGCCGACGGCCTCCAGCATGGGGATGTCGGTCGCCGAATCGCTGTACGCGTAGCAGCGCGAGAGGTCGTAGCCCTCCGACTCCGCGAGCTCCCGCACAGCCTCCGCCTTCGTCGGCCCGTAGGCGTAGTACTCCACCTCCCCGGTGAAGCACCCGTCCTCGCCGACCACCATCCGGGTGGCGACGACCCGGTCGGCGCCGAGCATCTCGCCGATCGGCTCGACCACCTCGGCCCCTGAGGTCGAGACGATCACGACGTCGCGGCCGGCGGAGTGGTGGTCCTCGATGAGGGAGGCCGCCTCGTCGTAGATGATCGGGTCGATCAGATCGTGAAGGGTCTCGGCGACGAGCTCCTTCACCTGGGCGACGTTCCAGCCTTTGCAGAGTGCGGAAAGATATTCACGCATCCGCTCCATCTGGTCGTGATCGGCTCCGCCCGCCAGGAAGACGAACTGGATGTAGGCCGTCCGCAGGGCGGCGCGGCGGCTGATCAGTCCGCCCCTGTAGAAGGACTTGCTGAAGGTCAACGTCGAAGACTTCGCAATGACCGTCTTGTCCAGGTCAAAGAAGGCGGCTGTGCGCGGCAAGGAGTGGTTTTCCACGAGCCCGAGCATAGGTGCCCGCCATTCGGCGTACGCTGGGGCGCGTGGGTTTGCCTGAGAAGGCTCTCGGGTACACCATGGAAGTCACGGATCGTTCGCGACCGTGCTAACCCGGTCCGGCTCCTCCCCCCCCGAGTCGGCCGGAGAGACGACCCCCGCTCTCCCCCCCGGCGGGGGTCGTCGCATGTCCGGAGCCATTTCGGCCCTGTGTGCCATCGCCTGCCCCCTCCCTTCCGTTCGTCGGTCACGAGTCGACCGAGGCCCCGCCCGGCTCTCGATGCATCACTCACAGTAATCGGCGGACTGCGTTCCGGACAGTCCCCGAAGGGGCGACGAAGTTATTCACAGCCCCTCGCTTATCCACAGTTTTTCGGCAAGATCGGCACGATTTCCAGGACGGCCCCACGGTGATTCCTGTCGCGAAGTTCGCGGCCGGCAGGAATCACGAGAGGGGTGTGCGCCGTGGAGACATCCAGGACTTCCGGGGCCAGGGGTACGGCAGGCGGAGCGGGGCAGGACGGGGCGGGGCCGGGCGGGCCGCGCCGGCCCGGTCCGCTGATCGTCACCGAGGACCTCGACCTGCTCGACGATCTCCTGCGGCTGTGCGCCGCCGCCGGAGTCGAGCCCCAGGTGGACCACCGGGTGCCGGACCGGCGCGCGAGCTGGACCGATCCGCCGCTCGTCCTGATCGGCGACGACGCCGCCGCCCGCTGTCGGGGAGCGGTCCGCCGGCCCGGGACCCTCCTCGTCGGCCGTGACCGGGACGATCCGGGACTGTGGCGGCTGGCGGTCGAGATCGGCGCGGAGAGCGTCCTGAGCCTTCCGGGCGCCGAGAGCCTCCTCGTCGACCGCCTCGCCGACGCGGCCGAGGGAGCGGACAGGGCGGCGCTGACGGTCGGCGTCGTCGGCGGCCGAGGCGGCGCGGGCGCCTCCACCCTGGCCTGCGGTCTCGCGCTCGCCGCCGCGCGGGCCGGGCACCGCACGCTGCTCGTCGACGGCGACCCGCTGGGCGGAGGGCTCGACGTGTTGCTCGGCGGCGAGCGCGAGGAGGGCAGGCGATGGCCCGACTTCGCCGCCTCGAAGGGCCGTCTGGCCGGGGGCGCCCTGGAGGAGTCCCTGCCGTCGGTGCGAGGCGTCCGGGTGCTCAGCTGGGGCAGGGACGCGGCGGCTCCGGTGCCGCCCGAGGCCGTGCGGTCCGTGCTCGCCGCCGCGCGCCGCCGGGGCGGGGCCGTCGTGGTCGACCTGCCGCGCGGGGCCGACCCGTCGGTCACCGAGGCCCTGGCCCAGCTCGATCTCGGACTGCTCGTCGTACCCGGGGAGTTGAGGGCCGTCGCGGCCGCGCACCGGATGGTCTCGACGATCGGCCCGGTCGTGCGCGACCTGCGCGCCGTGGTCCGTGGCCCGTACGCGGCGGGACTCGACGAGCGATGGGTCGCCGACGCGCTGCGGCTGCCGCTCGTCGGGGAACTCCCTTACGACCCGGGGATCGTGGTCGACCAGGACGCGGGAATGCCACCGGGCGCCGAACCCCGGGGGCCCCTCGGCCGGTTCTGCGCCGCCTTCTGGGAGCGCGTCGGCGGTGAGGCGTGACCGGGGCGGGGGCAGGGGCTGTGGCCTGGGGCGTGGAAGGCGGCGCGGGCGGTGGGACGGGGCTTCTCGACGCCGTGCGGCAGCGGCTCGCGGCGAGCGGGGCCGATCCCACTCCGGCGCGCGTGGCAGCGGCGCTGCGGGCCCAGGGAAGGCTGCTCGGCGACGCGGAAGTACTCGGTGCCGCCGAGGAGTTGAGGTGCGAACTGATCGGCACCGGGCCGCTGGAGCCACTGCTCGCAGACCCGGCGGTCACCGACGTCCTCGTCTCCGCACCCGACCAGGTGTGGGTGGACCGGGGCACCGGTCTCGAGAGGGCCCCGGTGTCCTTCCCCGACGCCGCCGCGGTCCGCCGCCTCGCACAGCGGCTCGCGGCGGTGGCCGGACGCCGTCTCGACGACGCCCGACCCTGGGTCGACGCCAGGCTCCCCGACGGCACCCGGATGCACGCGGTCCTGCCGCCGGTAGCGGTCGGCTCGACCTGCCTGTCGCTGCGGGTGGTCCGCCCGCGCGCCTTCTCCCTGGAGGAGCTGGTCGCGGCGGGCACCGTGCCGCCGGACGGTGCCCCGATCTTGCGGGCCCTGATCGACGCCCGTGTGTCGTACCTCGTCAGCGGCGGCACCGGGACGGGCAAGACCACGCTCCTCGCGTCGCTCCTGGGGCTCGTGGGGGAGCGGGAGCGGATCGTGCTCGCCGAGGACTCGGCGGAGCTGCGGCCGGACCACCCGCACGTGGTGCGCCTGGAGGCGCGGCCGGCGAACCAGGAGGGCGCCGGGCTCGTGACCCTGCGGGACCTGGTCCGCCAGGCGCTGCGGATGCGCCCCGACCGGCTGGTGGTCGGCGAGGTCAGGGGCGGCGAGGCGGTGGACCTGCTCGCCGCTCTCAACACAGGTCACGAAGGCGGCTGTGGAACGGTCCACGCCAACACGGCCGCGGACGTCCCGGCGCGGCTCGAAGCCCTGGGGACGGCGGCCGGACTCGACCGGGCCGCCCTGCACAGCCAGTTGGGCGCGGGCCTGTCGGTCGTGCTGCACGTCGTACGGGACCGGGACGGGCGGCGGCGGATCGCCGAGGCGCACGTCCTGGAGCGGGACCGGGACGGCCTGGTCCGGACGGTACCGGCGCTGCGGTGGGGCGCGACCGGGTTCGAGCGGGAGCGGGGCTGGGAGCGGCTGAGGTCGCTGATCGGAGGGGGATCGCGGTGACGGGCGAGATGGTGCCGGTACGGGGCGCGGCGCATGGAGCGGCGGCGCTCTGCGCGGTGCTCGCCCTGTGGTGGACGGTCGAGCGGCGGCGCGGTGCGGGCCGGGCGCGGGCGCTGCTCGCGGGCGAGGTCACCGGCGGGCACGGCGGCTGGGAGTGGCCGGCGGTGACCGCGCGGTGGTGGGCCGCGCTGCGGGGGCGGCGCGCGTGGCTGTGCCTGCCGGTGGCGGGAGTTCTCGCCCTCCTCGGCGAGTCACCGCTGCCGCTGCTGGCGGGGGCGCTCGCGGTGCCCCTGGTGGGGCGGAGGCTGCGGGCCGCGGGACGCAGGAAGGAGCGCGAGGCGCGGGCCGAGCGGGTGGTGGCCCTGTGCGGGGCGGTCGTGGGTGAGTTGAGGGCCGGGTGGCAGCCCGCGCAGGCGCTGTCCTTCGCGGCCCGGGAGACGGGCGCGCTCGGTGCCGCGGAGGCGTCGGTGCTGGCGGCGGCCCGGTTCGGTGGGGACGTGCCGGAGGCGCTCCGGCGGGCGGCCCGGCAGGACGGCGCCGACGGGCTCGCGGGCATGGCGGCCTGCTGGCAGGTGGCCGTGGACGGAGGCGCGGGCCTGGCCGCCGGGCTCGACCGGCTGGAGGCGGCCCTGCGGGACCACCGTGAGCAGCGCGACCGTCTGCGGGCCGAACTGGCCGGTGCCTGGGCCACGGTGACGGTCCTCGCCCTCCTCCCGGCGGCCGGGCTCGCCCTCGGTGCCGCCCTGGGCGCCGATCCGCTGTGGGTGCTGCTGCACACACCGGCCGGCCTGGGCTGTCTGGCCGTGGGCGGGGCGCTGGAGACGGCCGGACTGTGGTGGGCCGCACGGATCGTACGGGGAGGGGAGCGGGTGTGATCGGGGAAGAGGTTCACCACGTGTCGGACGGTGTTCGAGCGGCGGGTCTCCCGCTTCTGGCCGCGGTCCTGTGCGCGCAGGGTGTCATCGAGGTGCTGCGCGGACTGCGGGCGCGCCGGACGCGGCGGCGGGCGGGGTCTCTCCTCGCGAGCCCGGAGCCGCGCCCCCGGAAGGCCCGGGGCGGGTTGCCGGCATGGGTGTGGCTCTGGTCGGCGCCTCTCATGGGCGTCGGCGTCGGCTGGGTGCTGTTCGGCGGGGCCGGTGGCCTGTGCGCAGGGGCCCTGGTGGCCGCCGGAGCGAGGTGGAGGGCGGCGCGGCGGTCCTCGCCGCCGTCGGCCGACGAAGAGGAGGCGGTGCGTCATCTTCCGCTCGCCGCGGATCTGTTGGCGGCCTGCGCCGCCTCCGGAGCCGGACCAGGCGAGGCGGCGGAGGCGGTGGGCCGGTCGTTGGGCGGTCCGCTCGGCGAGCGTCTGACCCGCACGGCCGCCGAGCTGCGGCTCGGCGGCGAACCGGCCGAGGTGTGGGGGAGGTTCGGCGCGATACCGGGCGCTGAAGGGCTGGCCCGCTGCATGGAGCGGGCCGGTTCCTCGGGAGCACCGGCGGCGGAGGCCGTCGCCCGGCACGCGGCCGCCCTGCGCGCCACCCGCGCCCGCGCGGCGGCGGCCGGGGCACGGAGGGCGCAGGTGCTGATCAGCGCGCCCGTGGGGCTCTGCTTCCTGCCCGCCTTCCTGGCGGTGGGCGTGGCTCCGGTGGTGATCGGCCTCGCGACGGGGCTGCTGGACGGATGAACGCGACGACACGACGAGACACGGCGCGACGAGACATGACACGACACGACATCGCACGACGAGAGATGACGGGGAATGACGACATGGCAGAGCACGGCGAGGCACGGCAGGACGAGACGGGGCGGGACGAGGAGGTCGGCATGGCGCTCAGGGTGCGGCTGCGTGGCTGGTGGCGGGCGCGGCGGACGGCAGTGCGCCGCGATGAGGGAATGACCACGTCCGAGTACGCGGTGGGGACGATCGCCGCGGCGGCGTTCGCCGCTGTGCTCTACAAGATCGTGACCAGTGGGGCGGTCTCGGGGGCGCTGGAGTCGGTGATCGGGAAGGCCCTCGATGCGCCGTTCTGACCGGGGGTTCGTGACCGTGGAGGCGGCGATGGTCCTGCCCGTCCTCGCGCTGTTCACGGTGACGCTGCTCTGGGCGCTGGCCGCGGCTGCCGCACAGATCCGGTGCGTGGACGCGGCGAGGGCGGGGGCGAGGGCGGCGGCCCGTTCGGAGCCGGTGGCCTCCGCGGAGGCGGCCGCCCGTGCCGCCGCGCCCGACGGCGCCCGGGTTTCGGTGGCGCGGGAGGGCGAGCTGTGGCGGGTGACGGTGGAGGCGGCGGCCCCGGGCCCCCGGGGCATGGGAGTCACCCTGAGAGCCGACGCGGCGGCCCTCGCGGAGGACCCGATGGGCGGAGGACCCCCATGACGGCCACCGAGCACCGCGGCACTCCCGGTCGTGCCCTGCCGGGGCGCGGGGACACGAGCCGGGGAGCGGCCCGGCTGTCGGGCAGGTGGCCGGACTGGGGTGCGGCCCGGTTGCCGAATCGGAGTGCGGCTCGGCTGATGGGGTGGCGCTCGGGCCGGGACACGGGCCCACTGGGGCGGTGCTCAGACCGGCGCCCGGGCCCGCTGGGGCGGCGGGGCGGGCGGGGTGCGGGGCTGGTGGGGGATCGTGGGGTGGCGACCGTGTGGGCTGCGTTCGCGGCGTGTGCCCTGTGCGTGGTGTTCGGGGTGGTGCTCGCGCTCGGGCAGGCGGTGGCGGCCAGGCACCGGGCCGGCGGGGCCGCCGACCTGGCCGCCCTCGCCGCCGCCGACCGGGCCCTGTGGGGCGAGGCCGAGGCGTGCGCCGCGGCTTCGCGCGTGGCCGTCGCGCAGGGCGCCGAGCTGGCGCGGTGCGCGGTGCGGGACGGGGTCTCGGACGTGACCGCGCGGGTCGTGCGCGGCCCGTACCGGCCGGAGGTCAGGTCGCGGGCGGGTCCTCCGGGGCCTCCCTCAGGAGTTCCGTGAGGAGGCGGACCGCGCCGCGCTTGTGGAGCGGATCGTTGCCGTTGCCGCACTTCGGGGACTGGATGCAGGAGGGGCAGCCCGCCTCGCACTCGCAGGAGGCGATGGCCTCCCGGGTGGCCGTCAGCCAGGCGCGGGCGGTGCGGAAGGCGCGCTCGGCGAAGCCCGCGCCGCCCGGGTGCCCGTCGTACACGAAGACGGTGGGCAGCAGGGTGTCGGGATGGAGCGGTACGGAGACGCCGCCGATGTCCCAGCGGTCGCAGGTGGCGAAGAGCGGCAACATGCCGATGGAGGCGTGCTCGGCGGCGTGCAGGGCGCCGCCGAGGATCTCCGGATCGATCCGGGCGGCGTCGAGCTGGTCCTCGGTGACCGTCCACCACACGGCCCGGGTGCGCAGGGTGCGGGGCGGCAGGTCGAGCTTGGTCTCGCCGAGCACCTCGCCGGTGATCAGACGGCGGCGGAGGAAGGAGACGACCTGGTTGGTGACCTCGACGGAGCCGTAGCAGAGGCGGCCGGCTCCCCAGGGGATCTCGGTGTCGGTCTCGAGGACGGTGATGGAGGTGGTGTCGCGGGCGGTGGTGGAGTACGGGGGGACGGCCTCCTCGACGAGGGCCACGGAGTCCTTGAGGTCGAGCTCCCGGACCAGATAGGTGCGGCCCTGGTGGAGGTGGACGGCGCCCTCGTGGACGGCGGTGTGGGAGGCGGCCTCGTCGACGGTGCCGAGGAGGCGGCCGGTGCCGGCCTCCACGATCCGGACGGGACTGCCGCCGCCGCCCCGGATGTCGGTGAGGTCGGCGGCCCGCTCGCGGCGGGTCCAGTACCAGCCGGTGGAGCGGCGGCGCAGCAGACCGGCCCCTTCCAGCTGGGGCAGCAGGCCGGGCGCGGCCGGGCCGAAGAGGGCCAGGTCCGGCTCGGTCAGCGGGAGCTCCGCGGCGGCGGCGCACAGGTGGGGGGCGAGGACGTAGGGGTTGTCGGGGTCCAGGACGGTCGTCTCGACCGGCTGCTCGAAGATCGCCTCCGGGTGGTGGACGAGGAAGGTGTCCAGCGGATCGTCCCGGGCCACCATGATCGCGAGGGCGCCCTCGCCGGAGCGGCCGGCACGGCCCGCCTGCTGCCACAGGGAGGCCCGGGTGCCCGGGTAGCCGGCGATCAGGACGGCGTCCAGGCCGGAGACGTCCACGCCCAGCTCCAGGGCGGTCGTGGCGGCCAGGCCGAGGAGCTCGCCGGAGTGCAGGGCCCGCTCCAGAGCGCGGCGCTCCTCGGGCAGATAGCCGCCCCGGTAGGCGGCGACGCGGCGGGCGAGCGCGTGATCGGTCTCGGCCAGCCGTTCCTGGGCGATCACCGAGATCAGCTCGGCGCCGCGCCGGGAGCGGACGAAGGCGACCGAGCGGACGCCCTGCCTGGTCAGGTCGGTCAGCAGGTCCGCGGTCTCGGCGGTGGCGGTGCGGCGCACGGGCGCGCCGCGCTCGCCGTGCAGCTCGGTCAGTGGCGGTTCCCAGAGGGCGAAGACCAGCTCGCCGCGCGGGGAGGCGTCGTCGGAGACCTCGGTGACCGGCAGGCCGGTGAGGCGGCCGGCGGCCCGGGCCGGTTCGGCGGAGGTGGCCGAGGCGAGGAGGAAGACCGGTTCGGAGCCGTACCGGGCGCAGACGCGGCGCAGGCGGCGCAGCACCTGGGCGACGTGGGAGCCGAAGACGCCCCGGTAGGTGTGGCACTCGTCGATCACGACGTAGCGCAGGGAGCGTAGGAAGGAGGACCACCTGGGGTGGGAGGGGAGCATGCTCCGGTGCAGCATGTCGGGGTTGGTCAGCACGTAGTTCGCGTACTGCCGGACCCACTCGCGTTCCTCGAACGGCGTATCGCCGTCGTAGACGGCGGGACGGACCCGGTTGCCGAGCGGGGCGGCCAGTTCCCGTACGGCGCGTCGCTGGTCGGCCGCGAGGGCCTTGGTGGGGGCGAGGTAGAGGGCGGTGGTGCCGCGGCCGTTCGGGGCCTCCGAGCCGTCCAGGAGGGTGCTGAGGACGGGGGCGAGGTAGGCGAGCGACTTGCCCGAGGCGGTGCCGGTGGCGATCACCACGGACTCGCCGTCCAGGGCGTGCTCCGCGGCCTTCGCCTGGTGGGCCCAGGGGTGCTCGATCCCGGCCTCCTGGATCGCCGCGATCACTTCCGGTCGGATGCGGTGCGGCCAGACGGCATGCCGGCCCTCCCGGGCGGGCATGTGCTCCGTATGAGTGATGCGCGCAGCCCGGCTCTCGCCCGAGGAGAGCCGGTCGAGGATCATGCCGGGAGAGGGGCGGCTGCCCGTTTCCCCGGCCCGACGACGGGGGCGGTGATTCTTGGCCATCGGCACCGAGTGTGTCACTGCCATGACGGACAATGCTTCCAAGGCGTCGTGCATGGCTGCTGGTAAGTGATTGAATGCCATCGCGGCTGGCGTTCCGTTCCTCGGCTCCGCCCCGGAGACCCGAGGGGACGATCGCCCGATAGCAAGGTGCTGGAGGATCCGTGGACCTGTCCCTGTCGACTCGCAATGTGTCCGGCGCTGGTGGTGACCGTACGGTCGTCGAGGTCGGTGGCGAGATTGATGTGTATACCGCGCCCAAGCTGCGCGAGCAGTTGGTCGAGTTGGTGAACGACGGCAGCTACCACCTGGTCGTCGACATGGAGGGCGTGGACTTCCTCGACTCCACCGGCCTCGGTGTGCTCGTCGGCGGCCTGAAGCGCGTTCGCGCGCATGAGGGCTCGCTGCGTCTGGTCTGCAACCAGGAGCGCATTCTGAAGATTTTCCGGATCACGGGCCTCACCAAGGTGTTCCCGATCCACACCTCGGTCGACGAGGCCGTCAACGCCGTCGACTGAGCCCAGGGGGTTCGCATGGCCACCGTTGAACTCCGCTTCAGCGCTCAGCCGGAGCACGTCCGCACGGCCCGCCTGGTGGCGGCCGCGGTCGCGCGTCGGGCGGGTGTGGACGACGCGGTCCTCGACGAGGTGCGTCTCGCTGTGGGTGAGGCCTGTTCGCGTGCGGTCGGGCTGCATCGGAGCAACGACGTCACGACCCCCATCCGGGTCGTCCTGACCGAGGAGGAGAAGTCGTTCTCCATCGAGGTCGGTGACGAGGTGCCGGGCGCGGGGGTGGCGGCGGCCGATGCGGCCGGTGTCCCCGGCGCGCGGACCGCGGCCCCGGCCGAGGGCTTCGACGACGCCGACGGCGAGGACGAGATGGGGCTCGCGGTGATCCGTGGGCTCGTCGACGACGTCGAGGTGAGCGCCGGCGAGGACGGCGGCACCATCCGGATGAGGTGGCCGGTGAGCTCGGCGGACGTCCTGTCCTGACCCCTACACGTACGGAGAGAAGAGGCCCTGCGACGCAGGGCCTCTTCTCTTGTGCCGTTCTCCTGCGCAGGCGCCTTCCCGGTCCTCTGCTCCGGGTGTCCTCGCCCACGAATTGGTGCATCCCCGTATGTACCGTCTTGTCTCCCTATGATCCGTCCCCATGTACCCCACAACTCTCGCCGCGGCGGTGCTCACGAGCGGGAACCGGACGATCGTGGTCGTCGTCGCGGCCGTCGCCCTCGCCGCGCTGATCGTCGCGCGGCTCCTCGTCCGCCAGGTGCTCGCGGCCGGTGAGGGCACCGAGAGGATGAAGGAGATCGCCGCCGCCGTGCAGGAGGGCGCCAACGCCTACCTCGCGCGGCAGCTGCGGACCCTCGCCGTCTTCGCGGCCGCCGTGTTCTTCCTGCTGATGCTGCTGCCGGCCGACGACTGGTCGCAGCGCGCAGGACGTTCCCTGTTCTTCCTGGTCGGGGCGCTCTTCTCGGCGGTCACCGGCTACCTCGGCATGCGGCTCGCCGTACGGGCCAACGTGCGGGTGGCCGCCGCGGCCAGGGAGGCCACGCCCGCGCCGGGCGAACCCGAGAGGGACCTGAACGAGGTCGCGCACCGGGCCATGCGGATCGCGTTCCGTACGGGTGGGGTCGTCGGCATGTGCACGGTGGGCCTCGGACTGCTCGGGGCCGCCTGCGTCGTCCTCGTCTACGCCGCCGACGCGCCCAAGGTCCTGGAGGGATTCGGACTCGGTGCGGCGCTCATCGCCATGTTCATGCGAGTGGGCGGCGGGATCTTCACCAAGGCCGCAGACGTCGGCGCCGACCTCGTCGGCAAGGTCGAGCAGGGGATCCCCGAGGACGACCCGCGCAACGCCGCCACCATCGCCGACAACGTGGGCGACAACGTCGGCGACTGCGCCGGCATGGCGGCCGACCTCTTCGAGTCGTACGCCGTGACCCTGGTCGCCGCCCTCATCCTCGGCAAGGCGGCCTTCGGCGACCACGGCCTCGCGTTCCCCCTGATGGTGCCGGCGATCGGCGTGGTCACCGCCGTGATCGGCATCCTCACGGTCGCCCCGCGGCGCGCCGACCGAGGCGGGATGAGCGCGATCAACCGCGGATTCCTGGTCTCGGCGGTCATCTCGCTGGTGGGCGTCGCCGTCGCCGCCTTCGTCTACCTGCCCTCCTCGTACGCCGAGCTCGAAGGCGTCACCGAGCCGGGCATCCGCGACCACGGCGGCGATCCGCGGGTCCTCGCCCTGGTCGCGGTCGCCCTCGGCATCGTCCTCGCCGCGCTCATCCAGCAGCTCACCGGCTACTTCACCGAGACGAGCCGGCGGCCGGTCAGGGACATCGGCAAGTCCTCCCTCACCGGTCCGGCGACCGTCGTCCTCGCGGGCGTGGCGCTCGGCATGGAGTCCGCCGTCTACACGGCCCTGCTGATCGGGCTCACCGTCTACGGGGCGTTCCTGCTCGGCGGCGCCTCGATCATGCTGGCGCTGTTCGCGGTGGCCCTCGCCGGGACGGGGCTGCTCACCACCGTGGGGGTGATCGTCGCCATGGACACCTTCGGCCCGGTCGCCGACAACGCCCAGGGCATCGCGGAGATGTCCGGGGACGTCACGGGGGCGGGCGCCCAGGTCCTCACCGACCTCGACGCCGTCGGCAACACCACGAAGGCCATCACCAAGGGCATCGCCATCGCCACCGCCGTCCTGGCGGCCTCGGCGCTCTTCGGCTCGTACCGGGACGCCATCGCGACCTCGGTCGCCGACGTCGGGGAGTTCGACGTGAAGGCCGCCGAGTTGACGCTCTCGATGGACATCTCGCAGCCCAACAACCTCTTCGGCCTGATCCTCGGCGCTGCGGTCGTCTTCCTCTTCTCGGGGCTCGCGATCAACGCGGTGTCCCGCTCGGCCGGTTCGGTCGTCTACGAGGTGCGACGGCAGTTCCGCGAGCACCCCGGGATCATGGACTTCACCGAGAAGCCGGAGTACGGGCGGGTCGTCGACATCTGCACCAAGGACGCGCTGCGCGAACTCGCCACGCCCGGGCTGCTCGCCGTGATGGCCCCGATCGCGATCGGCTTCGCACTCGGGGTCGGCGCGCTCGGCGCGTACCTCGCGGGGGCGATCGGGGCGGGCGCGCTGATGGCGGTCTTCCTCGCCAACTCCGGTGGCGCCTGGGACAACGCGAAGAAGCTGGTCGAGGACGGGAACCACGGCGGCAAGGGCAGTGAGGCGCACGAGGCGACCGTCATCGGGGACACGGTCGGCGACCCGTTCAAGGACACGGCGGGTCCGGCGATCAACCCGCTCCTGAAGGTGATGAACCTGGTCGCGCTGCTGATCGCCCCGGCGGTCGTGCGGTTCAGCTACGGCGGCGACGCGAGCGTCGGGCTGCGGACGGCAGTCGCGGCGGTCGCGCTTTTCGTCGTGGTCGGCGCGGTACGGGCCTCCAAGAAGCGGACGGTGTCGATGTCCTGACATGGCGTCCGTCCGCAGCGGCCGGGTGAGTCGGTGGCGCCCGTGCGCATCAGTGGCGTCCGTCTCATTACCGGCGGTTTCCGGGAGGGGCGGGAGGCTTATCCCTTGGGTCAAAAGGCTGCAATGTGGGACGAATCAGTCGTACGAAAAGTGGAAGTAGCCCGTTCGGCGTGTATGTTCCGGGGCCGAGAGCCTTGGAAGGGACCGATCCGTTGAACAAGAAGCTTGCGGCCGCACTGTCCGGCGGCGCGGTACTGGTGCTCGCGCTGGCCGGTTGCAGCGACGACAAGGGCGACAAGGTGGGTGACTGGGCGAAGACGTTCTGCGACCAGGCCAAGCCCCAGATCCAGAAGAGGGCCGACGCCCACCAGATCATCATCTCGACCGCTGCCGACAGCAAGCCGGCCGAGATCCAGGCCGCCGACTCGAAGGCGTTCCAGGACATCGCGAACGCCGACCGGGCCCTCGCCAAGGCCGTCCAGACCGCCGGAGCCCCGCCCGTCGAGAACGGCGAGAAGATCCAGAAGGACGCGATCAAGGAGCTCAACGACACCGCCGTGGCCTACGAGGGGCTCAAGAAGCAGGTCGACGCGCTGGACCCGACGAACCAGCAGAAGTTCGCGGACGGTCTCCAGGGCGTCGCCGACGGCCTGACCAAGATCGAGAAGATGGACCAGAACGCCCTGTCCAAGCTGGAGGACGGCGAGCTGGGCCAGGCGATGGCCAAGCAGCCCGGCTGCCAGAAGCCCACGGCCTCGGTCCCGCCGAAGTCCTCCGCCTCCCCGAACGCCGGAGCCACCTCCGACTCCGGAGCCACCTCCGACTCGGACTCCGACTCCGACTCGGACTCGGGCGCCACGAACCCGACCAAGAAGGCGACCGCCAAGCCGACCAAGAAGTCCACGGTCGGCAAGAGCGAGTAGGAGAACCGAGGGCCGGTCGGCCCGGCGCCCGCGGCGATCGGCCGCACACCGCCGGGTCGGCCGCCCGGATGTCGGTGGGGGCCGTCACAATGGAGCGGTGAGTACGACCAGCCTGCCTCCCCGCCTCCCGGTGCCCGCGCACGCCGCCCGTCTGCGCGAGGCGCTGCTCGCCGCCGACTTCACCGCCGACGGACTGCTCGACCTGCTCGGCGCCCCGGCCTACGCGGCGCTCGCCCGCAGCGAGACCGTGCCCGCCCTGCGCGCCACCCGCGGCGACTCCCCGCTGGAGACCCTCGTCCGGCTCTTCCTGCTCCAGGAGCCCGTCACGGCCGACCGGGCCGCCGCCGCGCTCCCGCTCGACGAGGCCCTCGCCGACGGCTGGGCGGTCCGCGAGGACGACACCGTGCTCGCCACGGTCGACGTCCGGCCCTACGGCGGACCGGACGGCGAGGACTGGTTCATCGTCTCCGACCTGGGCTGCGCCGTCGGGGGCGCCGGTGGCAGCGGGAAGAACGGCCGCCAGGCAGACGCAGCAGTCGTCCTCGGCGTCGGCGGCGCCTCCACCACCCTCGCCGGCATCACGGTCCGTACGCCGGTCTCCTCCGCGCTCGACCTCGGCACCGGCTCCGGCATCCAGGCGCTGCACGCCGCCCAGCACGCCACCCTGGTCACTGCCACCGACCTCAACCCGCGCGCCCTGGAGTTCACCCGGCTCACCCTCGCCCTCTCCGGGGCCCCGGAGGCCGAGCTGCGGACCGGCTCGCTCTTCGAGCCCGTCGACGGCCACACGTACGACCTGATCGTCTCCAACCCGCCGTTCGTGATCTCCCCCGGCGCCGGGCTCACCTACCGGGACGGCGGGATGAGTGGCGACGACCTGTGCCGCACGCTCGTGCAGCAGGCCGGGGAGCGGCTCAACGACGGCGGATACGCCCAGTTCCTCGCCAACTGGCAGCACGTCGAGGGCGAGGAGTGGCAGGAGCGGCTGCGGTCCTGGGTGCCGCGCGGCTGCGACGCCTGGATCGTGCAGCGCGAGGTCCAGGACATCACCCAGTACACGGAGCTGTGGCTGCGCGACAGCGGCGACCACCGCGGCGACCCGGACGCCTACCGGGCGGCGTACGACCGCTGGCTCGACGAGTTCGAGGCGAGCAAGACCCGCGCGGTCGGCTTCGGCTGGATCACGATCCGGCGCAACGGGGCCGTGGTCTCCGGCGCGGTCGAGCCCTCGATCGTCATCGAGGAGTGGCCGCACCCCGTCGAGCAGCCCCTCGGCCCCACCGTCCGCGCCCACTTCGAGCGCCAGGACTACCTGCGCGCCCATGACGACGCCGCGCTCCTCGCCGACCGGTTCACGCTCGCGCCCGAGGTGGTGCAGGAGCAGGTCGGGCTGCCGGGCGCCGAGGACCCGGAGCACGTGGTGCTCCGGCAGAACCGCGGCATGCGCCGGGCCACCAAGGTCGACCACGTCGGCGCCGGGTTCGCCGGCGTGTGCGACGGCACGCTCAGCGCCGGCCGCATCCTCGACGCGATCGGACAGCTGATGGGCGAGGACCCGGTCATGCTGCGGGACCGCACCCCGCAGGCGATCCGGCTGCTCGTCGAGGAGGGCTTCCTGATCCCCGACTCCCTGCTGCCCGTGACCGAAGGGAGCGGTGCTTGATACGGATCGAGCTGGACGAGGCCTCGCTCGGGGCGACCCGGATCGCCATCAGCCCGCTGCGCGACGCGTTCTGCTCGATGCACCTCGCGCAGCCCCACCGGCACCCCTCCTGGCCGTACCAGGAATGGGTCGGGCAGGCGCGCGAGGTGTGGCGCGAGGACGACCGGCTCCGCCCGCTGTGGGAGCTGTTCGTCCGAGAACGGCACGAGGTCTCCGACTTCCTGCTGCCCCGGCCCTTCGGCACGGTCCACGTCCACGAGGAGCTCGCCGCGCTGCGGGCCACTGACCCGGAGTTCGTCCGCGCCCAGGCGGCCGTCTGCTACCCCGGCATGGCCGACGCGCCCTTCCTGCAGCCGTATCTGAAGGACCCGGAGGCCGCCTGCGCGGCGCTCGCCGACGCGTACGCCGCCTACTGGGAGGGCGCGATCGAGCCGTACTGGCCGACGATGCGCCGGCTCGTCGAGGACGAAGTGCTCGTCCGGGCCAGGACGTTCGCCACGGAGGGCGTCGACGCGCTGTTCGCGGGCCTGGAGACACGGGCGCGCTGGCAGCCGCCCGTACTCGAACTGACCAAGCACATCGAGGCGGAGTACGCGCCAGGCGAGCGCCGCCTCGTCCTCGTGCCGCTGGTCTTCGCGGAGGGCTGCCGGCTCTACTCCACGGACGACCCCGAGGTCTTCGCGCTCAGCTTCCAGGCCCGGGGCGCCGCCGCCCTGCGCGAACCGGCAGAGCCCGTCGCCGAGGACCGGCTCGGGCTGATGCTCGGCCGGGGCCGGGCGGCGGTCCTGCGCGAACTGGGCGGGCCCCTGACCACCGCCGGGCTCGCCGACCGGCTCGGTCTGGCACCCAGCACGGTCTCCGAGCACCTGTCGGTGCTCGCGGAGGCCGGCGTCGTGACCCGCCACCGCGTCGGGCGCTCCGTGTACTACCAGCTGACGGACACGGGCCGTTCACTGCTCGCGCTGCTCGCCGGAGAGGACGTCCTCACCGCCGTGGCCTGACGATTCGGGGCCGCGACCTGACGGTTCAGGGCCGCGACCCGAGGACTCGGGGCCGTGGCCCGACCCGAGGACTCACCGCCGTGGCCGACGATTCGGGGCCTTCCGAATCGATGGCCCGGTCCTTCCGCCGGCCCCTACCGTCCGGCGCATGCTCGCAATCGAGGCGGACGCACTGCGCCGCACCTACACCAGCCGGACCGGGTGGCCGAGGTCCCGGCGGACCGAGACCGAGGCCGTGCGCGGAGTCACCTTCGAGGTGGCGCCGGGGGAGCTGTTCGGCCTGCTCGGGCCCAACGGCGCCGGCAAGACCACCACCATCAAGATGCTCAACACCCTGCTGCTGCCGACCTCCGGCACGGCCCGGGTGTTCGGCCACGACGTGGCCCGCGACCCCGTCGCCGTACGCCGCAGGATCGGATACGTCTTCGGCGGCGACCGGGGCCTGTACGACCGGCTCTCCGCCCTCGACAACCTCCGCTACTTCGCCGAGCTGTACGGCGTCCCGGCGCGCGAGCAGAAGCGGCGCATCGCCGAACTCCTCGACCTCGTCGGCCTGCTGGGCCGGGAGCGGGAACGCGTCGAGGGGTACTCGCGCGGCATGCGCCAGCGCCTCCACATCGCCCGCGGGCTGCTCCACCGTCCCGACGTCCTCTTCCTCGACGAACCGTCCATAGGCGTCGACCCCGTCGCCGCCCGCGACCTGCGCCGCACGGTCGCCGACCTGGCCGCCGCCGGCACCACCGTCCTCCTCACCACCCACTACATGGCCGAGGCCGACGAGCTCTGCGACCGGATCGCCGTCATCGCGGGCGGCCGCATCCGCGCCCTCGGCACCCCCGACAGCCTCAAGTCCCTCGTACGGGACCGGGACGTGCTGGAGATCGAGGCGTACGGCGTGGACGAGGAGCGGCTCGACCGGGTACGGCGCGTGCCGGGCGTGCGGGGCGTGTCGACGGAGGACCGGGGAGCCCTGCAGACGGTCACCGTGCAGACCGGACGCGGCGCCTCCGACCTGCACGGACCCGTCCTCGCCGCCCTCGACGGGGTACGGATCGGCAGGGTCACGAGCCGCGAACCGTCCCTGGAGGACGCCTACATCGCGATCGTGGAGGAGACGGCCGGCCTCGGGACCGAAGCCGAGGGGGCGGCCGTATGACGCGCCTCCCACGACTGGTCCTCGTCGGGGTGCGCACCCACGTCTCGTACATGTCGCGCTCCCCGATCGAGATCACCTTCGCCGTCCTCGTCCCGCTCGTCTACGCGACCCTCGCCGTCTACCTGTTCCGCGCCGCCGGCGACCCGGACCGGCTGCTCACCGCCTCCGTCGGGGCCGGACTCATGGGCATCTGGGGCTCGGTCCTCTTCGGCTCGGGCGGCGCGGTGCAGAACCAGCGCTGGCTCGGCACCCTGGAGACCCTGGTCGTCGCACCCACGCCGCTCGCGCTCGTGCTCCTCCCCATCACCCTCGCGACCGCCGTCATCGGCACGTACGCGATGGGCGCGACCGTCCTGTGGGGCGTGCTGCTCTTCGACGTGCCGCTCGACTTCGCGCACCCGCTGCTCTTCCTCGTGGCCGTCCCGGTGTGTGTCCTCGCCCTCGGCATGACGGGGCTGCTGCTCGCCGCCACCTTCGTCCTGCTCCGCAACGCCAACGCCCTCGCCAACCCGCTCGACACGCCCGTCTGGCTGCTGTCCGGGCTGCTCGTGCCCGTCACCGTGCTGCCCGCCTGGACCCGTCCGATCTCCTGGGCGCTGCCCACGACCTGGGGCGCGCGGGCCGTGCACGCGGCGACCTCCGGCGGTGACGTGATCACACCGATGCTCACCGCCGCCGCGCTCGGCGCCGGATACGCCCTCGCCGCCGTCCTCGTCCTCGGGCGCGTGGAGCGCCGGGCCCGTGCCGCCGCCACCCTCGCCCTCGCCTGAAAGGCCCCGTCGGATGTTCCGCTTCCGGTGCCGACTCCTCGGCTTCCGCTTCCACGCCTCCTCCCGGCTGCTCGTGGTCGGCGGGGCGATCTCGTACCGCGCCCTGTTCAACTGGACGACCCCGCCGATGTTCATCGGAACGCTGCTGGTCGGACCGCTTCTCCAGGTTTTCTTCTTCGTCTTCCTGGGCAGGGAACTGGGTGTCGCCGACGATCGTTTCCACCTCGTGGGCAACGCCGTCCTCGCAGCTTCCGCCTCCTGCGTGTACGGCGGCACGATGGCCGTCTCCAACGAGCGCCGGTACGGCACCCTCGGGGCCGTCCTGCTCTCCCCCCGCCACAGGGTCCCGCTGTGGATCGGGCGAGCCCTCCCGTACGTCCTCAACGGGCTGCTCGTCAGCGCCTTCGTGCTCACCGCCGCCACCCTCGTCCTCGGGCTGCCCGTGCCCGCCGGGGCGCTGCCCGGGCTCGGTCTGGTGCTGCTCGTCGCGGCGGGAGCCTGCTCGGCCTTCGGGCTCGCGCTCGGGGCGCTCGGGCTGCGCTTCCGTGACGTGTTCCTGGTGTCGAACGTGGCCAGTTCCGTGCTGCTGCTCCTGACCGGCGCCGCCGTGCCCCGGGAGACGCTGCCGGAGTGGATGCGGGCCGCCGGCGAGTTGCTGCCGCTCACGCACGCGGCGGACGCGGCGCGCGGGCTGACCGCCGGCGCCGGCCTGGACGGTCGCCTGCTCGGGGCCGAGCTCGGGGTCGGCGCCGGGTGGGCGCTGCTCGCCGTCGTCCTCCTCGCCGTCTTCGAGCGGGGGAGCCGACGCCGGGCCACGCTCGACGTGATGTGACGAGGGATGTCACACGGCATGTGACGAGGGATGTCACACGGCGGGAGAGAAACGGGAGAGAAAAGGGGGGAGGGGCGGGGTGGGGGAGGGGCCCCGGCGGCGGATCACTACCGGCCATCTTCGTGAACCCGTGCGGGCCCGGCCCGCTCCGTTCACCCGGAGTTCGCGCCCTCGATGCCCAGGGCTGTCAGCCTCGGCCGCGAGAGGCGAACACCGCACGTGGACGGAACGGGGTACGGGCATGGAGAGCGGGCCGGCGATCTTCGCGGGGGCGGCGTTCACGCTGTTCGGAGGCGCGCTGCTGCTGTGGACCACCGTGCGGGCGCTGCACCGTGAGCCCGTGGCGTACGGGGTTCCCCCGCGCACCGCCGTCGCGCTGACGAGCCTCGCCGGCGCCGCCCTCCTCCTCCTCGGCGTCTGGTGCTTCGGCCGGCTCTGAACCCGGCTTCGGACCCGGCCCCGAACCCGGCTCCGCACCCCGTGCGGAACCCGGCTCCGGATCCGGTTCGGGTTCAGCTCCCGGTTTGTTTGTGATCTCTCCGAGATGTCCCCCGCCCCGCCCGACCGGGAGTCCGGGCGGCAGGAATGCCAGGACTCGGGTTACCGTTCGAGTGGCCGTTGCGGGCTTTCGCCGTTTGACACGGGGGCGGGTTGTACCGTCACACTCCGCAGCGACGGGAGCGTCACCGTCCGTGCGCTGCCGTGCGTGCCAGTGTCGTACGTGCCAGAGAGTGTCGATCCGGAGAGAAGAGCGAAGTTGTCCCCGACCAGCGAGACCGCACACGGCGGCCGCCGACTCGTCATCGTCGAGTCGCCTGCCAAGGCGAAGACGATCAAGGGCTACCTCGGCCCCGGCTACGTCGTCGAGGCGAGCGTCGGGCACATCCGCGACCTCCCCTCCGGCGCCGCCGAGGTGCCGGAGAAGTACACCGGCGAGGTGCGCCGCCTCGGAGTCGACGTCGAGCACGACTTCCAGCCCATCTATGTCGTCAACGCCGACAAGAAGGCGCAGGTCAGGAAGCTCAAGGAGCTCCTCGCGGAGTCCGACGAACTCTTCCTCGCCACCGATGAGGACCGCGAGGGCGAGGCCATCGCGTGGCACCTCCAGGAAGTCCTGAAGCCCAAGGTCCCGGTCCACCGGATGGTCTTCCACGAGATCACCAAGGACGCGATCCGGGAGGCCGTCGCCAACCCGCGCGAGCTGAACCAGCGCATGGTCGACGCCCAGGAGACCCGCCGCATCCTCGACCGGCTGTACGGCTACGAGGTCTCGCCGGTCCTGTGGAAGAAGGTCATGCCGCGGCTGTCCGCCGGCCGCGTGCAGTCCGTCGCCACCCGTCTCGTCGTCGAGCGGGAGCGCGAGCGCATCGCCTTCCGCTCCGCCGAGTACTGGGACCTCACCGGAACCTTCGGCACCGGTCGCACCGGTGACGCCTCCGACCCGTCCTCGCTGGTCGCGCGCCTCGCGACGGTCGACGGCAGGCGTGTCGCGCAGGGCCGTGACTTCGGCGCCGACGGGCAGCTGAAGACCGCGAACGTGCTCCACCTGGACGAGGAGAAGGCGCGGGCGCTGGCCGCCGCGCTCGCCGACACGGCGTTCTCGGTGCGCTCGGTCGAGTCGAAGCCGTACCGCCGCTCGCCGTACGCCCCCTTCCGGACCACCACCCTCCAGCAGGAGGCGAGCCGCAAGCTGGGCTTCGGTGCGAAGGCGACCATGCAGGTGGCGCAGAAGCTGTACGAGAACGGCTTCATCACCTACATGCGTACGGACTCCACGATCCTCTCCGACACCGCCGTGGCGGCGGCCCGGGCGCAGGTCACGCAGCTGTACGGCGCCGACTACCTGCCGGAGAAGCCGCGCGTCTACGCGGGCAAGGTGAAGAACGCGCAGGAGGCGCACGAGGCGATCCGGCCTTCGGGTGATCGTTTCCGCACTCCCGCGGAGACCGGCCTCACCGGCGACCAGTTCAAGCTGTACGAGCTGATCTGGAAGCGGACCGTCGCCTCCCAGATGAAGGACGCGACCGGGAACTCGGTCACCGTGAAGATCGGCGGCACCGCCGCCGACGGCCGGGACGCCGAGTTCAGCGCCTCCGGCAAGACGATCACCTTCCACGGCTTCATGAAGGCGTACGTGGAGGGGGCCGACGACCCGAACGCGGAGCTCGACGACCGCGAGCGGCGCCTGCCGCAGGTCGCCGAGGGCGACGCGCTGACCGCCGAGGAGATCACGGCGGACGGCCACGCGACCAAGCCGCCGGCCCGCTACACCGAGGCCTCGCTGGTCAAGGAGCTGGAAGAGCGCGAGATCGGCCGCCCGTCGACGTACGCCTCGATCATCGGCACCATCCTCGACCGCGGCTACGTCTTCAAGAAGGGCACGGCGCTCGTCCCGTCCTTCCTGAGCTTCGCCGTCGTCAACCTCCTGGAGAAGCACTTCGGGCGGCTCGTCGACTACGACTTCACCGCCAGGATGGAGGACGACCTCGACCGCATCGCGCGCGGCGAGGCCCAGTCCGTGCCGTGGCTGAAGCGCTTCTACTTCGGCGGGGGCGAGTCCGGCGGCACGGGCGGGGCGGCGGACGCCGGGAACGGCGACGGCGACCACCTCGGCGGCCTCAAGGAGCTCGTCACCGACCTCGGCGCGATCGACGCGCGCGAGATCTCCTCCTTCCCCGTCGGCAACGGCATCGTGCTCCGCGTCGGCCGCTACGGCCCGTACGTCGAGCGCGGCGAGAAGGAGCAGGAAGGCCACCAGCGGGCCGACGTGCCCGACGATCTCGCGCCCGACGAGCTGACCGTCGAGCTCGCCGAGGAGCTGCTCGCCAAGCCGAGCGGCGACTTCGAGCTGGGCACCGACCCGGTCAGCGGCCACCAGATCGTCGCCAAGGACGGCCGCTACGGCCCGTACGTGACGGAGATCCTGCCCGAGGGCACCCCGAAGACCGGCAAGAACGCGGTGAAGCCGCGCACGGCCTCCCTCTTCAAGTCGATGTCCCTGGACACCGTCACCCTGGAGGACGCGCTCCGGCTGATGTCCCTCCCGCGGGTCGTCGGCGCGGACGCCGAGGGCGTCGAGATCACCGCGCAGAACGGCCGCTACGGCCCGTACCTGAAGAAGGGCACGGACTCGCGGTCGCTCACCGACGAGGAGCAGCTCTTCACGATCACCCTCGAAGAGGCGCTCGCGATCTACGCCCAGCCGAAGCAGCGGGGCCGGGCCGCCGCCAAGCCGCCGCTGAAGGAGCTGGGCACCGACCCGGTCAGCGAGAAGCCCGTGGTCGTCAAGGACGGGCGGTTCGGCCCGTACGTGACGGACGGCGAGACCAACGCCACCCTGCGCACCGGCGACAGCGTGGAGACGATCACGCCGGAGCGCGGCTACGAGCTGCTCGCCGAGAAGCGGGCCAAGGCCCCGGCGAAGAAGGCCGCCAAGAAGGCCCCGGCGAAGAAGACCGCGGCGAAGAAGACGGCCACGAAGACGGCGGCGAAGAAGACCACCGCCGCCAAGAAGACGGCCGCGAAGACCACGACGGCGAAGAAGACGACCACTGCCAAGAAGACGGCGGCGGCCAAGCCGGAGTAGTCCCCGAAGGGGTGCGCGGGAGGGCGGGAGCGGTGCTCCCGCCCTCTTCGTCCGTCGGGTGGGGGGCGGTGTTTCCGGCCCCCCACGTTTGTTCGGGCGCGGGCCGCGGGGAGCAAGGCCGTCCGGATAGGGTGGACGGATGACGCGAGCAGAGCAGCCAGACCGCCTGGGCGATTCCGACGCCGCACTCGTCGCGGATTCCCGGGAGCGCGCCGTACGCGCCCTCTTGCGCCATCAGCCGCTGCGCAGGCTGTGGAGCGCCCACCTGGTCGGCAGTACCGGTGACGCCCTCGCCCTCCTCGTCCTCGTCCTCCTCGGCTATCAGGCGGCCGTGGCCGAGGGCGCGCTCGGGGGCGGCTACCGGGGGGCCGCGTTCGCCGTGGCCGCCGTCGTCGGCGCCCGCCTGCTGGCCTCGGTCCTCTTCGGGGCCGTCCTCCTCGGGCCGCTGACCGCGCTCACCGGGCCCGGCGGTCCGCTCGACCGGCGCTGGACCATGATCGGCGCCGACGGGGTGCGGATCGCGCTGCTCGTCATCGCTCCGCTGTGGATCGACTGGGTCCCCGACAGCGCCCTCTGGTACCTGCTCGGCACCGTCTTCGTCATCGGCGCCGCCGAGCGGCTCTGGACCGTGGGCCGCGAGGGCGCCGCGCCCGCGCTGCTGCCCGCCCCGCCCCTGGAGGGCGCCGCCGTACGGCCGCTGCCCGACCACCTCGGCGCGCTGCGCAGGCTGTCCCAGCGGACCGGCTTCCTCGCCGTCCCCGCCGCGGCCGCCGTGCTGCTCGTCGCCACCCTCGTCGGGAACCTGCTCGGCGCCGGGATCGACTGGTTCACGCTGCACCAGGCGGCCCTCGGCTCGTACGTCTCCGCCGGACTGTTCGCCGCCTCCGTCACCGTCCTGTACGCGATGGCGCTGCCCGGCGGGGAGACGCCCCGGCCCCGCTCGCCCCTGGAGGGCCTGCGCCGCCCGGCCCGGAAGGCCGAGGGCGAGGGGAAGGGCCGCACCGGCGTCCTGCCGCTGCTCGTCCTCGCCTCCGCCACCGTCGCCGGGGCGATCGCCGCGGCCGCGTCCCTCGCCGTGCTCCACGCGTACGACCTGGGCGGCGGGCCCGTCACGTACGCCCTCCTGATCCTGGCGCTCAGCGGCGCCACCGCCGTCGGCATCCGCACCGCGGGCTCCGTCCTGCCGGTCCTGTCCCGCCGCCGGCTGCTGGCCCTCGCCATCACCGTCACCGGCGTCGCCCTGATCGCGATGGGCCTGGTCCCGGACACGGCGACCGTGCTGTTCCTCGCCGTCCTCGCCGGGTACGCGGCCGGGGTGGCCGCCAACACCGGCCACACCCTGATCGACCAGGAGACCGAGGAGCCCCGGCGGGCCCGGACCACCGAGCACCTCCAGGCCACCGCCCGCGTCGCCATGGGCCTCGGCGCGCTCGCCGCCCCGCTGCTCGCCGCCGCGATCGGGCCGCACCGGCTCGCCTCCGGGGAGTTCGTCTTCGCGCACGGCGGCGCCGCCTTCACGCTCGCCCTCGTCGGCGCCCTGCTGCTTCCGGTCGCCGCCCTGGTCCTCGCGAAGACCGACGACCGGGCGGGCGTCCCGCTCCGCCGCGACCTGCGCGACGCGCTGCGCGGCTCCGACCCGGTCCAGGCGCCCTCCCCGACCGGTTTCTTCATCGCCCTGGAGGGCGGCGACGGCGCCGGGAAGTCCACGCAGGTCCAGGCGCTCGCCGAGTGGATCCGCGCCAAGGGCCACGAGGTCGTCGTCACCCGCGAGCCGGGTGCCACGCCGATCGGCAAGCGGCTCCGCTCGATCCTCCTCGACGTGTCGTCGGCGGGGCTCTCGAACCGGGCCGAGGCCCTGCTGTACGCGGCCGACCGCGCCGAGCACGTCGACTCCCTGGTCCGGCCGGCCCTGGAGCGGGGCGCGGTCGTCCTCTCCGACCGGTACATCGACTCGTCCGTGGCCTACCAGGGCGCGGGCCGCGACCTGTCCCCGACCGAGATCGCCCGCATCTCGCGCTGGGCGACCGACGGTCTCGTGCCGCACCTGACGGTGGTCCTCGACGTCTCCCCGGAGACCGCGAGGGAACGGTTCACCGAGGCGCCCGACCGACTCGAGTCCGAGCCGCCGGAGTTCCACGCGCGCGTACGGGCCGGTTTCCTGGCCCTCGCGGCCGCCGACCCCGGCCGCTACCTCGTCGTCGACGCCGGGCAGGAGCCCGAGGCCGTCACCACCGTCGTACGCCACCGGCTCGACCGGATGCTGCCGCTCTCCGAGGCCGAGGTGAAGGCCGCGGAGGAGGCCCGCCGCAAGGCCGAGGAAGAGGCCCGGCGCCTGGCGGAGGAAGAGGCCGCCCGCAAGGCCGAGGAGGAGCGCCTGGAGCGCGAGCGGCAGGAGCAGCTCGCCAAGCTCCGCGCCGAGGAGGAGGAGCGCAAGCGGCGCGAGGAGGAGGAGGCGCGCCGCCTGGAGGCCGAACGACAGGCGGAGGAGGCCCGCCGCAAGGCCGAGGAGGCCAGGCTCGCCGCCGAGGAGGAGCGCCGGCGTCTCGCCGCGGAGGAGAAGGCCCGCCAGGAGGAACAGGAGCGGCTCCGCAAGGAGGCCGAGGAGGAGGCCCGGCTCCGCAAGGAGGCCGAGGAGCGCCGCCTGGAGAAGCAGCGCAAGGCCGAGGAGGCCCTGCTGCGCGCCGAGGAGGCCCGCCGGACGGCCGAGGCCGCCGCGGCCGCGAAGGCCGTGGAGGAGGCGGCGGCGAAGGCCGCGGCGGAGAAGCTCGCCGCCGAGGCCGCGGCCAAGGCGGCGGCGGAGCGGGCGGCCGCCGAGCGCGCCGCGGCGGAGCTGGCCGCCGCCGAACGGGCCGAGGCAGCGAAGGCCGCCCGTGAGCGGGAGGCCGCGGAGAAGGCCGCCGCCGAGCGGACGGCCGCGGCGGAGCGGGCCGCTCGTGAGGCCCGCTCGGCTCGGACCGCCGAAGTGTCGGCGAGCGAGGTCACCGTGCCGACCCCGATCGTGAAGCCGGACGCGCCGACCGTCTCGCCGGACGAGGTCACCGTGGAGACGCCGATCGTGAAGCCGGAGACGGCCGGGCGGTCGGAGACGGCCGAGCGGCCGGAGGCGGAGACCGCCGTCCTGCCGCAGATCCGGGACCCGCGGGCCGCCGACGAGACCGCCGTGCTGCCCCCCGTACGGGACGCCAGGGCCGCTGACGAGACGGCCGTGTTGCCGCAGATCCGGGACCCGCGGGCCGCCGACGAGACCGCCGTGCTGCCTCCCGTACGGGACGCCAGGGCGTCCGGGCCCGCCGACCGGGTGCCGCCGGGCATCTTCCGCGACGAGCGGGACGAGCGGGACGAGCCGCACGGGGCCGACGACCGGACCCGGGAGCTGCCCCAGCTCGACGAGAACGGCCGACCGCGCCGCCGCTCCGACTGGGCGGAGGAGACCCCGCTCGACGATCTGCCGACCCTCGCGGACGAGCTGTTCGGCCCGCACGAGGACGAGGACGAGGGCCCGCGTCGACGGCGCTGAGGCCCCGCGGGGGTGGAGCTAGCTCCACCCCCGCTTCGGCAGCCAGCTCCATACCGCTGTGACCTGCGCTTTTCTAGCGTGGTCGGCATGACGACGACAGCAGTGACGGAAAACGGCGCCGCCCTCGCCCTGGACGGGGTGAGCCGCACGTACGGAGGCGGGGCGCCCGCGCTCGACGGGGTCGACCTGGTCGTGCCGCGCGGGCGCCTCGTGGCCGTGATGGGCCGGTCGGGCTCCGGCAAGTCCACCCTGCTGCGCTGCGCGGCCGGGCTCGAACGGCCGACGGCCGGGCGGGTACGGATCGGGGGCACCGACCTCGCCACCCTGAAGCCGGCCGGTCTCACCCGGCTCCGGCGGGAGCGGATCGGCTTCGTGTTCCAGTCGCTCAACCTCGTCTCCGCCCTGAACGTGCGGGAGAACGTCACCCTGCCGCTGCTCCTCGCCGGAGCCCGCGAAGGCCGGGCGCTCGACGCCCGTGCCCTGGCCGCTCTCGACGCCGTGGAGCTCGCCGACCGGGCCGAGGACCGGCCCGAGAGCCTCTCCGGCGGCCAGCGGCAGCGGGTGGCGATCGCCCGCGCCCTGATCGACGAGCCCGAGGTCGTCTTCGCCGACGAGCCGACCGCCGCCCTCGACCCGGTCACGGCGGCCGGAGTCCTCGCCCTGCTGCGGCGCGCGGTCGACGAGCGGGGACGCACGGTCGTCCTCGTCACCCACGACCCGGTGGCCGCCACCTGGGCGGACGAGGCCGTCTTCCTGGACCGGGGCCGGATCGTCGCCCGCCTCGACCGCCCGGACGAGGCGGGCGTACGGGAGGCGCTCGGCGCCCGCGCCGCGGCCGGCCGTCACCTGGCGGTGGCGCGATGAGCCGCCTCGGGAATCCCGCCGTGCGCCTGCTCGCCGCCCGGTCGCTGCGGGCCCACCGCAAGGCGTGGGCCGCCGTGTTCGCGGCCGTCGCCGTCACCACCGCGCTGCTCGGCGCCCTGGCCCTCGCGCTGGGCTCCACCGGGCTGGGCCACGCGCGCGTGGAGCGGTACGCCGCCGCGCCCGTCGTCGTCGCCGGCGACCAGGAGGTCCGCTGGACGGCCACGCCGTGGGGCAGCGAGCCGAGGACCGAGACGGCGGGCCTGACCGAGCGGGTACGGGTCCCCGAGGCGGCCGTCGCCGTCCTGCGGGCCGTGCCCGGGGTGCGGGAAGCGGTGCCGGACGACACGTTCGTCGTACGGGAGCGGGGGGCGGCCGCTGCTCCGGGGGCCGGCACCGGCGCTCGTAACGGCAACGGGACCGAGATCGGCGTCCGTCCCGCCGGGGACGCCCGCACCGGCACCGACACCGGCACGCGCGCGTACCCCGGGCGCTCCTGGGAGGCGGCCCGGCTCGCCCCGTACCGGCTGATCGACGGGCGGGAGCCCCGGCAGACCGGGGAGACCACCGTGGGGGCCGGTCTCGGCGCCGCCGTCGGGGACACCGTGGCCGGCCGTCGGGTCGTCGGCGTCGCCGAGGGACCGGCCGCGCTCTACGTCACGGCGGGGGAGGCGCGGCGGCTCGCCGGGCACCCCGGGGCCGTCGACGCCGTCGGAGTCCTCGCCGAGCCCGGCGTGCCCGTGGACACCCTCCACGCGCGCGTACGGGCAGCCCTGGACGCCGCCGGACTCAAGGACACCGCCGCGGGACAGCCGCTCCGGGCGCTGACCGGGAACGGCCGGGGCGGCGTCGAGCACCTCGGTGCGCCGCCCGCGCGCACGGAGCTCCTCCAGCTCCTCGCGGCCGTCTCCGGGACCGTCGTCCTGGTCGCCGTCCTCGTCCTCGCCTCGCTCGTCGCGCAGGCCCTCCAGCAGCGCGCCGCCGAGCGGGAGCTGCTGCTCTCGATCGGCGCGACGTCCCGTCAGGTGCGGGGTGCGGCAGGCCGGGAGGCGGCCCGGGTGGCGGGGGCGGCGGCGCTGCTCGGCGCGCTCGCGTCCGTACCGGTGTTCCTGACGCTGTGGTCGGCGCTGCGGGCCCGTACCGGAGTCGTGCCGGAAGGACTCGAACTCCCCACCCCGCCGTGGCTGTTCGCCGCCGTCCTCGTCGCCGCCGCCCTCGTGGTGGGCGTCACCCGGCTCGTGGTCCTCTTCGCGGCCCGCCGGCCGGGGCGCCCGGGGAAGGGCGGCGCCCGCCGTGTCGCCGGGCTCGTGCTGCTCCTGCTCGGCGTGGGCTCGGCCGGTGCGGCCACGGTCCAGGGCGGTGACGCGGCCGCCGCGGCCGCGGGGGCGGCCACGGTGACGCTGGTCGCCGGGTGCGCGCTGCTCGGGCCGTGGATCGCGCGGGCCGCCATGACGGTCCTGGACAGGCCGCTCCGGTGGTTCGGCGGCGCGCCCGGGCGGCTCACCGCGGCCGGTGCCGCCGCGCACTCGCGCCGGCTCGGGGCCGCGCTCGTCCCCGTCGTCCTCGTCACCTCCTTCGCCCTCGTGCAGCTCTCGGCCGGCGCCACCATGGAGCGGGCCGCCGCCGCGCAGGCGCGGGCCGCGACCACCGCCGGCCTCGCCTTCTCCGGCACCACGGCGGAGCGGGTGCGCGAGCTCCCGGGGGTGGAGACGGCCACGGACGTGCTGCGTTCGACCGTGGTCCTGGCCCGCACGGAGGCCGGAACGCCGCGTCTGGACCGGCTCCCGGTCCTCGGCGTGGACGCCGACGGACTTGCGGGCACGCTCGACCCCGGCGTCGTCGCGGGCGACCTGGCCGGACTCGCCGCCGCGGGCACGGTCGCGGTCGGCGCGGACATGGCCGACTCCCTCGGTGCGAAGCCCGGTTCCACGGTGGAGCTGCGGCTCGGCGACGGGACGCCGAAGCGGCTGCGGGTGGTCGCGGTGTACGAACGCTCGCTCGCCCTGGGCGAGTTCCTCCTGCCGAAGGGCGAACTGGCCCCGCACATGAGCGATCCGTACCCCGCGCGCGTACTGGCGGCGGGACCCGCGGGCGCCTCCCCCGTCGCACCCGAGTCGGTGACGCTGCCCGGGGCCGAGCTGAACGGGATCGTCTCCGGCGGGATCGTCGCGGCGATCGGCGGACTCACGGTCCTCTCCGTCCTGAGCACCCTCGCCCTGATCGGGGCAGGGCGGCGCGGCGAACTGGGGCTGCTCCGCCAGGTCGGCGCCTCGGCGGGTCAGCTGCGCCGGATGCTCGGCCTGGAGGCGGGGTTCCTGACCGCGACGGGCCTCCTCGTCGGGCTCGTGGTGGGCGCGCTGCCGCTGATCGCCTTCGCCTGGGCGCTCACCGGCGGCCTGCCGTACCTGCCGCCCGCACAGGCGGGCGCGATCGCGGGCGTCGTCCTCGTCACGGTCGTCGCGGGCGTCTTCCTGCCGGTCTCCCGGACGGCTTCCGGGCGTTGAAGCGGGCCTGGACGTGGAAGGGGGCCCGTCCTAGGCGTTGAGGTACGCGAGGACGGCGAGGACCCGGCGGTGGCCGCCGCTGTCGCTCGGCGGCAGGCCGAGCTTCAGGAAGACGTTCCCGATGTGCTTGTGCACGGCCCGCTCGGTGACCACCATCGAGCGGGCGATCGTGCCGTTGTCGTGGCCCTGCGCCATCAGCTCCAGGACCTCGCGCTCGCGGGGCGTGAGGGAGTCCAGCGGGTCGTCGCGGCGACGGGCCATCAGTTCGGTGACGACCTCCGGGTCCAGGGCCGTACCGCCGGCCGCGACCCGTTCCAGGGCGTCCAGGAACTCGTCGACGCGGCCCACCCGGTCCTTCAGGAGATAGCCGACGCCCCGCGCGCCACCGCCCAGGAGTTCGGCCGCGTACGTCTCCTCCACGTACTGCGAGAGCACGAGCACGGGCAGCTCCGGGAGCCGCTCGCGGGCCGCGAGCGCCGCCCGCAGCCCCTCGTCGCGGAAGCCGGGCGGCAGCCGCACGTCGAGGACGGCCACGTCCGGCCGGTGCTCCAGGAGCAGCGGCAGGATCTCGGGTCCGGTGGCCGCGACCCCCGCGACCTCGTGGCCGGACGAGGTCAGCAGCAGCACCAGGCCCTCCCTGAGGAGGGCATTGTCCTCGGCGATCACCACACGCACGGAAGCTCCACTTCGATCACGGTCGGGCCCCCCACGGGGCTGGTCAACCGTACGGTGCCGTCGAGCGCGGCGACCCGGCGCCGCATGCCCGTCAGGCCGGAGCCGCCGCTCTCGCCCGCCTCGGCCCCGCCGCGCCCCTCGTCCCGCACGCGCACGCGTAGGGCGGCCGGTTCACGGGCCAGGGAGACGGAGGCGCGGTCGGCACCGCTGTGCTTGGCGGCGTTCGTGAGCGCCTCGGCGACCACGAAGTACGCGGCGGCCTCGACGGCGGCCGGGGCGCGGGGGCCGTCCTGGTCGTGATCGCCGAGGCCGGCCACCGAGACCGCCGCCTCCAGACCGCTGCTCGCGGCGAGGGCCCGTACCGCTCCGGTCAGGCCGCGGTCGGTGAGGATCGGCGGGTGGATGCCGCGCACCACGTGCCGCAGCTCTGCCAGCGCCTCCTCGGCCTGCGTCTGGGCGTCGTCCAGGAGCCTCCGCGCGGTCGCGGGATCGGAGCCGTACGCGCGCCGGGCGAGCCCGATGCGCATGGACAGCGCCACCAGACGGGCCTGCGCGCCGTCGTGGAGGTCGCGCTCGATCCGGCGCAGCTCGGCGCCGTGCGCGGCGATCGCGCCCGCCCGGGTGGCCGTGAGCTGCTCGATCCGGGCGGCGAGGGCGGCGTCCCGGGCCGCCGACGGGCTGGGCGTGAGCAGCGTGCGCGACCAGTCCGCCGCCAGGCCGGCGAGCCGTCCGATCAGCGGCAGGGCCACCGGCCGCCGTCCCGCGAGCCCGGCCCCCACGCCGTCGACCAGCAGCGCGGGGACCCAGAGGAGCAGCGAGAGGTACCAGAGCACCAGGCCGTAGAGCAGCTGCGCGGCGGCCCAGACCAGGTCCTGCCGGGTGCCCGGGTCGCCGACCGCGGTCCGCACGCGCGCGGGGAGGGGGCCTTCGAGCGGCAGGTACGCCTCGGGGACGGGCGTCCCGGCCCACGCGGCCGTACGGCGCCGCTCCCAGCCGGCGAGGCGGCGCAGCAACAGCACGCTCTCGGGGAGCACGCCGGCGCCGATGACCGTGAGGGTGACGACGGAGGTGAAGAGGGCGACGCCCACCATCAGGTAGCAGAGGAGGGAGAGCGCGGCCCCGACCGTGAGGTGGAGACACGCCCGGGCCGCTTCCTTGATCGCCTCACGCATGGAGCCAGGGTAGGCGGCGGCTCCGGGGGAGACGGTGGAGCGGGCTACACCATCGCTCCGGGAGCGGGCACGGCTGTGCGGGGACGGTACGGGGACCAGGATCGAAGAGCCGCCGGGACCCCGGCGGCGAACTCCCGGAAACCGCCCCACGGAGGCATCCCATGCGCGCCCTTCTCTGGCTGCTGCTCACCGCGAGCGTCCTGGCCAACGTCTTCGTCAGCACCTTCGCCGGCTGGACCGGCGGCCTCCAGATCGTCGGAAGCGTCGGCACCGGAGCGCTCCTGATCGGCTCCGCGGTCGGCCTGTGGCTGACCCGGCCCCGCACCGGGGCCTGACGGGGAGGGGGTTCTCCACAGGTCGGCGAGGGCTGTCAGAGCGCTGCCCCACAATGGAGGACGTACCTGAGGAGGGGCAGACATGGCCGTATGGGACGACCTGGTCGGACAGACCCGGGTCGAGGAGCAGCTCGCCGCCGCCGCGCGTGACGCCGACGCGCTCGTCACCGCCCACGCCGCCGGAGAGCCGGCCCCCGAGGCCTCCAAGATGACCCACGCCTGGCTCTTCACCGGCCCCCCGGGTTCGGGCCGCGCGACCGCGGCGCGCGCCTTCGCCGCCGCGCTGCAGTGCGTGAGCCCCGACCGGGCGCTCGGCGGGGCCCCGGGCTGCGGCTTCTGCGACGGCTGCCACACGACCCTCGTCGGGACGCACGCGGACGTCGAGATCGTCCGTACGGACCTGCTGTCCATCGGCGTGAAGGAGACCCGTGACCTCGTCCGGCGCGCCCAGCTCTCCCCGGCGGGCGGCCGCTGGCAGGTCATCGTCCTGGAGGACGCCGACCGGCTCACCGAGGGCGCGGGGAACGTGCTCCTGAAGGCCGTCGAGGAGCCCGCGCCGCGCACGGTCTGGCTGCTCTGCGCGCCCTCCCTGGAGGACGTGCTGCCCACGATCCGCTCCCGCTGCCGCCACCTGACCCTGCGCACCCCGCCGGTGGAGGCCGTCGCCGACGTGCTGGTGCGGCGCGACGGCATCGAGCCGGAGGTGGCGCACGCCGCCGCCCGCGCCACCCAGGGGCACATCGACCGGGCGCGGCGGCTCGCCACCGACGAGCGGGCCCGCGCGCGCCGGTCCGTCGTCCTGAAGCTGCCGCTGCGGGTCGACGACGTCGGTGGCTGCCTCAAGGCGGCACAGGAGCTGGTCGACGCGGCCGCGGAGGACGCGAAGCAGCTCGCGGAGGAGGTCGACGTCAAGGAGACCGAGGAGCTGAAGGCGGCCCTCGGCGCGGCGCAGGGCGGGCGGATGCCGCGCGGCACGGCCGGGGCGATGAAGGAGCTGGAGGAGCGGCAGAAGCGGCGCAGGACGCGGACGCAGCGCGACAGCCTGGACCTCGCGCTCACCGACCTGACCGGTTTCTACCGCGACGTCCTGGCCCTCCAGCTCCGCTCGCGCTCGGCCCTCGCGAACACGGACGTGCGGGACGCGCTGGAGCGGATCGCCCGCGACACCACTCCGGAGCGGACCCTGCGCCGCATCGAGGCGGTCCTCGCCTGCCGGAAGGCCCTCGACCGGAACGTGGCGCCGCTGCTCGCGGTGGAGGCGATGACGATGGCGCTGCGCGACTAGGGCCTGTCTTGGCCAGGGCCCGCCTTTCGGATCATGTCGGCCATCACAGGCCCCCTGACCGGCAGAACACTCCCAGGACCTGCCCTTCGACCGGGCGGGGCCCGTACCAGGGGCGATTGGACACGGTCCGTACCGGTGCGGATACGCTCCGGGGATGGATTCCAGGCGCTTGCTCCGTACATCCGCCACGGCCCTCGCGGCCGCCGGACTGATCCTCTCCGGCTGCTCGGGCGGGAGCGACGCCGCCGCGCCCCGGACGGCCGCGCCGGCACCCTCCGCCGCGCCCGCCGCGCCGAAGCTGAAGAAGTACTACGAGCAGAAGCTGAAGTGGCGCGACTGCGGCGTCGAGGGTTTCCAGTGCGCCACCCTGCGCGCCCCGCTCGACTACGCGAAGCCGGACGGGGAGGAGGTCGAGCTCGCGGTCTCCCGGGCCCGGGCCACCGGCCCCGGCAAGCGGCTCGGCTCGCTCCTGGTCAACCCCGGCGGGCCCGGCGGCTCCGCCGTCGGCTACCTCCAGGGGTACGCGGGCATCGGCTACCCGGCGCCCGTCCGCGCCCGCTACGACATGGTGGCCGTCGACCCGCGCGGAGTGGCCCGCAGCGAGCCCGTGGAGTGCCTGACGGGCCCGCAGATGGACACGTACGCCCAGGTCGACCAGACCCCCGACGACACGGCGGAGATCAACGCGCTCGGCGCGGCCTTCAAGGACTTCGCGGCCGGCTGCGAGAAGAAGTCGGGGAAGGTCCTGCCGCATGTCTCCACCGTCGAGACGGCCCGCGACATGGACGTCCTGCGGGCGGTGCTCGGCGACGGGAAGCTCACCTACGTGGGGGCGTCGTACGGCACGTTCCTCGGCGCCACCTACGCCGAGCTGTTCCCCGACCGGGTCGGCCGTCTCGTCCTCGACGGGGCGATGGACCCCTCGCTCTCCGCGCTCGACCTCAACCGGGACCAGACCGGCGGCTTCGAGACCGCCTTCCGCGCCTTCGCCGCCGACTGCGTCCGCAAGCCGGACTGCCCCCTGGGCACCGGGTCCGTCACCGCGGCCGGGGAGGCGATGAAGAAGTTCTTCCGCGACGTGGACGCCAAGCCCGTGCCCACGGGGGAGGGCCGGGAGCTCGGCGAGTCCCTCGCCACCACGGGCGTGATCGCCGCCATGTACGACGAGGGTGCCTGGCCCCAGCTGCGCGAGGCCCTCACCCAGGCGATGGGCGGCGAGGGCTCCGAGCTGCTCGCGCTGGCCGACAGCTACTACGAGCGCGAGACGGACGGCACGTACGCCAACCTGATGTTCGCCAACGCGGCCGTGAACTGCCTGGACCTGCCGCCCGCCTACCGTGACACCGCGGCCGTCGAGAAGGCCGTCCCGTCCTTCGAGAAGGCCTCCCCGGTCTTCGGCGCGGGCCTCGCCTGGGCCGCCCTCAACTGCACGTACTGGCCCACCCCGCCCACCGGCCGGCCGCACCGCATCACCGCCGAGGGCGCCGCCCCGATCCTCGTCGTCGGCACCACCCGCGACCCGGCCACCCCGTACCACTGGGCCCGGTCCCTGGCCGACCAGCTCTCCTCCGGCACCCTGCTGACCTACGAGGGCGACGGCCACACCGCCTACGGCCGGGGCAGCGACTGCATCGACACCGCGATCAACACCTACCTCCTGGAGGGCACCCCTCCGGCAGACGGAAAGCGCTGCTCGTAGGCCTGATCCGGGGGTGGTCGGAGCACCTCCGGAAACTGTGTAGACTTGGCGACGCTGCTGCACCCACGATGGGTCTGCACAGCACGCCGCCTTAGCTCAGTTGGCCAGAGCAACGCACTCGTAATGCGTAGGTCTCGGGTTCGAATCCCGAAGGCGGCTCGGAATTACCCCAGGACTCACTCGCCGTGACCTGGGGTTTTTTCATGCCCGGAAGCTGAGGGCCCGAAGGCCCGGTTGCCCGGGGCCGGGTGCCCCGGGCGGTCGGGTCAGTGGGTGAGGCCCGGCTGGTCGAAGGTGGCCGGGACGGGGAGGGTCGACCAGTGGGAGACCGGCCAGGCGACCACGACGGCGCGGCCCACCACGTCCGTCACGGGCACCATGCCGCCCCGGGGGTCGCTCCGGTGGTAGCGGGAGTCCTGTGAGCTCTGCCGGTGGTCGCCCATCACCCACAGGTGGCCGGCGGGGACCGTGACCTTGAACTGGCCCTCCGGGTCCGTGCTGCAGGCCGTGTTCCCCTGGAAGACGTACGGCTCCGTCAGGGCCTTGCCGTTGACCTTCAGGGGGCCCTCGCCCTTGCACTCGACGGTGTCGCCGGCGACGCCGACGACCCGCTTGATGAGGTGCTGCTCTCCCGCCGCCGGCATCAGGCCGACGAAGCCCAGGGCCTTCTGCAGCGTGGTCGGCTCCTTCGCCGGCCGTCCCACCAGCCAGTCGCCGGGGTCGCGGAAGACCACGACCTCGCCCCTGTCGGGTTCCGAGCCGAACCACGGCGTGAGCTTGTCGACCAGGACCCGGTCGTCGACCTGCAGGGTGTTCTGCATGGATCCCGAGGGGATCAGGAACGCCTGGAGCAGGAACGTCTTGATCAGGAACGCCAGGACGAGCGCGATCCCCGCGAGGAACGGCAGCTCGATCCAGAGGGGGCGGCGCCGTTTCGCGGTGCGGTCGGCCGCCGGGGCGCCCTCGTCCGGAGGGTTTCCCTCCGGGCCCTCCCGTTCGGATCGCTCCTCGGTTGCCAAGTCGCTCATGTCCACCCTGACTTCGTCGTGTCCGTGTCGTCTGCACGGACCCTATGCCCCGGTGGTGTACGGGGGGTGGCCACGAGCCGCTCTTCACTCCGTACGGGTGACCCGGCGGCCTCCTCAGGGGCTCGGCTGCTCACGGTCCTGCTGGGCCAGGAGGTAACCGGCCTGGAAGCGGCTCTCGGCACCGAGGGCCGCCATCACGTCGGCGACGTGGCGGCGGCAGCTGCGGACCGACAGGCCCAGGCGGCGGGCGATCGCCGCGTCGGTGAGGCCCTCGGTGAGCAGCCGGACGATGGTCTGCTTCAGCTCGTCGGAGATGTCCATGATGGTCTGCCGGTCCCACTCCGTCTCGAACGGCAGGGCCTCCAGCCACAGTCGCTCGTACGCGCCCACCATGAACGCCACCACGTGCGGCTCGCGGACCAGGACCGCCGCGTGCGGGTCGTCCGGGACCGGGATGACCGCCGTCGAGCGGTCGAAGACGAGCATCCGCATGAACTCGTCGTCCAGGGTGCGGACCTGGGCGCCGAGCCGGCCGACCCGCTCCACGTAGGCGCAGGTGCCCGAGGAGAAGCGGGCGGTGTGCTGGTAGAGGACGCGCATCCGGACGCCCCGGCGCAGGAGTTCCTCGTCGCGGGCCACCGCCTCCTCCAGGACCTCGGCGCGCCGGCCGCCGCCCGGCTGCGCCGTCATGACCTCGCGCTCGCAGGTCCGGCCCAGTTCGGTGATGGCCTCTCGCACCGCGCGCAGATCGGTGAGCAGCTCCACGTACTCCGCCTGCCGCAGGTGCGTCAGCCGGAGCAGATGGGACTCGTACAGCGGCATGAAGGCCATCAGTTGCTCGCGGGTGCGCTCCATGTGCTGGCGGCGGGCGCGCATCTCGCGTTCCAGCGGCCCCAGGGTGCGCTGGACGGCCTCGTCCGGCGCCACCGGGAGCACCGCCCGCTCCGGGGTGCGGCGCAGCAGGCCCATGTCGAGGAGGGCGGAGACGGCCGACTCCACCCGGGCGAGCGGCAGTTCGAGTTCCGCCGCGAGGTCGGCGGAGTACGCCGGCGGCTGGGCCGGGTCCCGGGCCAGGAGGCAGGTGTAGACCCGGGTCAGGGGGTCCTCGGGGTCCTCGGGGGGCGGCGCGGGGAGGCCCCTTCCCGTCGCTCCCGCCGCTTCGACCGCGGCCGGGGCGCTGGACTCCGGGGCTGGTCCGGTGGATGACGGCTCCGCCGGAGCGGTGGCTTCCGGGGTCGTTCCTGCGGACGCCATGTCCGCCGGAGTCGTGGAGTCCGGAGTTCCGTCGTCGCCCTGGGCCCGCAGTATGTCTGGTATCGCCACCTTTTCCCCCATTTGTGACGGCGTCCTCTTGCTGCCATGCAGCCTAATGAGGCATGCGGTCCGCCCCATAGTCATGCCGCTCTGGATACGTTCGTACCACCGCCCACAAGGTCAAAGCGCACCAAGCTCGCGCAGCCAGCGAACCTCGCAAACCCCCACGGAAACCCACGACTTACCCCTCGCCGAAGCGGAAAGAGAGCACACGACATGAAGCGGCGGATCCGCACCACCCTCCTCGCCACCCTGGTCGTCGGCCTCGCGGGCCTCGCCACCGTCACCGCCGACGCCGTCACCGGCGGCACCGGCACGAACGACACCGGCTGGGGCGCAGCCGTCCTCACCGGCACGTACGACACCGGCTGGGGCGCGCCCGCCGCCGGCACGGGCACGAACGACACCGGCTGGGGGTGACCCGGATGACCCTGCTCGACTGCACCCTGCGCACCGGCGGACGGCTCACCGGCGGATCCGTACCCCCCGCGCTGGCCGCCGACTACCTCGCGGTCTGCGCGCGGCTCGGCATCGACGTCGTCGAGCTGGGAGACGTCCACGACCCCGCCGACCGCTCCGCCCCGCGCGGCGCGCTGCTGCCGGTCCCGCTCCCCGAGCGCTACGGCCCCCGCTTCTCCGTCCTCCTCGACACCGCGCACCTGCCCGCCACGGACGCCGCCGCCACGGCCTCCGCCGGGCGGATCGCCGAGGCCCTGGCCACGGGACCCGTGTCCGTCGGCCTGGTCCGCCTCGCCGTCCGGTACGACAGGGTGGCCCGCGCCGCCGCCCCGCTGCACCGCCTGCGGGAAGCCGGCTTCGGCGTCTGCCTCTTCCTCACCCACATCGACCTCGCCTCCTACCCGGAGCTCGACCGCTGCCTCGGCGAGAGCGCCGCGCTCGGCCCGCTCGACGCCGTCTTCCTCGTCGACTCCCTCGGCTCGCTCCGCCCCGAGCGCGTCATCGAACTCGTCCAGTCCACCCGCGCCGCCGTGTCCGCGCCCGTCGGCATCCACGCCCACGACAACCAGGGCTTCGCCCTGCACAACACCGTCGTCGCCGGGAGCGCCGGAGCCACCTGGCAGGACGCCGCCGTGCACGGGATCGGCCCGGGCGCCGGCCTGACCCGGACCGAGCAACTGCTCGCCCTCCTCGGCGCCACGCCCACCGACCTCGCGCCCCTCCTCGCGCTCATCGCCACCCATGTCGCGCCGCTCAAGCAGCGGTACGGGTGGGGGGCCGGGCCCCGCCAGGTCATGGCCGGCCTCGCCCGCATCCCGGTCGCGTCGGTGACGGGCCTCGACCCCCGGTAGCCACCACCGCGCCCGCAGCCGCAGCCTCCGCCCCCACAGCCTCCGCCCCAGGTCCCGTCGTGTCCGGGGCCGACCCGACCGCGCCCGCACCCACCCGGACAGTGCCCGCACCCGCCCGGGCAGTCCTCGCCCAGACCGCGCCCGCACCCGACCGCGCCCGCAGTCCCAGGAGACCCCATGCCCTTCACCTCGCCCATCCTGCCGCCCGGAGAACCGGCCCTCGCCCCCACCCCGTACCGCGACCTCCCCCCGAAGACCGGAGACGCCCCCATGGCCGACCGCCGCTTCCGCATCGACCGCAGTGCCGCCACCGAGGAGTTCGGGCTCGCCTGCCAGCGGATCATCCCCTGGCCGGGCGGGGACGCCGAGCCGCCCGTCGGCGCCATGGCCTGCTTCCTGAAGCCCGGCGGGGACTCCGACCCCGACTGCCACAACCAGGACGAGGTCATGATCATCCTCGACGGCACCGGGAGCGTGACCCTCGACGGGCGCCTGGAGCCGCCGTTCCGCGCCGGCGACGTCGTCGTGCTGCCCCGGAACCAGGAGCACGTCGTCCACAACACCGGCGACACCGAGCTGAGCTGGCTCTCCCTGTACTGGCCGCTGCACGAGCCCGCCATCCGTACCGACAACGAGGAGGTCGCCGCATGAGCGCCGACGCGTCCACCCACTGGATCACCGCCACCCCGCCCACCCCCAACGGCGACCTCCACATCGGCCACCTCGCCGGCCCCTACCTCGCCGGCGACGTCCTGCGCCGCTTCCTCGCCGCCGAGGGCACCGGACCCGTCCGCTACACCACCGGCCTCGACGACCACCAGAGCTACGTGCCCGTCCGCGGCCTGAACGACGGCGGACGCAAGGGCGAGGAGGTCGCCGACGGCTACGGCGCCTCCATCGAGTCCGTGTGGCGCCAGGCCGGCGCCGACTTCGACGCGATCGTCCGCCCGCGCCGCGACGTCGGCTACCAGTCGGCCGTCCAGGAGTTCTTCAGCCGCCTGTACGACGCCGGGCACATCGTCGCCCGCACGCGCCCCCTGCCGTACTGCACCGGCTGCGAGCGCTGGCTGTACGAGGCCTACCTCAAGGGCGACTGCCCGCACTGCGGCTCCGGCTCCAACGGCAACGCCTGCGAGCCCTGTGGCCGCCCCAACGACTGCGCCGACCTCGCCGACCCCGTCTGCACCGGCTGCGGCGCCACCCCCGAACTCCGCGACTGCGAGCGGCTCTACTTCCCCCTCGCCCCCTGGGAGGAGCAGCTCGCCGCCTTCTGGGCACAGGTCGACATGCCGCCGCACCTGCGCTCCCTCTGCGAGCGGATGCGGGCCGAAGGACTCCCCGAGATCGCCGTCAGCCACCCCTCCGAGTGGGGCGTGCCCGTGCCCGTCGAGGGCTTCACGGAGCAGCGGATCTACGTCTGGTTCGAGATGGCCCCCGGCTACCTCCTGGAGTGGACCGGCGCCGGCGGGACCGGCCCCGCGCCCGCGCCCGTCCAGTTCTTCGGCTTCGACAACGGCTACTTCCACGCCCTGCTGTTCCCCGCCGCCTTCCGGGCGTACGACCCCGGGATCGCGCTGCCGAAGGCCTTCGTCGTCAACGAGTTCTACCGGCTCGAAGGGCTCAAGTTCTCCACCAGCAGGCGCCACGCCATCTGGGCGCACGAGGAGCTCGCCCGGACGAGCGCGGACGTCCTGCGCTACCACGTCCTGTCCGACCGCCCCAACGGCCGCCAGACGAGCTTCAGTTCCCCCGCCCTCGAGCTGAGCCGCGCCCGGCTCGCCGAGCGCTGGGACGGCTGGCTCGGCCGGCTGCTCACCGCCGTCGCCGAGTCCGCCGACGGCCTCGCCCCCGCCGAGGCGCCCCAGGGCCCGGCGTGGGAGCGGCTGCGCGCCCGGCTCACCGAGACCGTCGGGCAGCTGCGCGAGGCGTACGGAGCGGAGATCGGCGGCTACGACGCGCGGCGCGCGATCGCACTGCTCGACGAAGTGGTGTGCCTCGCCGAGGACTTCGGCCACGTGAACGGCTTCGAGGCCGAGCGTCCGGACGGCGCCGCCGCCCACCGCTCCGCGCTCTCCGCCCAGCTCGCCGTCGCCGCCGCCCTGTCCGCCTGGGCCGCGCCCGCCCTCCCGTACGGCTCCGCCCGGCTCGCCGCCCTCCTCGGCCTCGCGCCGGAGCCCCGCCGGGTGGACGCGGAGGCCCTCGCACCGCTCGCCCCGGGGGCGCCGGTGGCGGCCTGGCCCGGGGCGGTCTTCAGTGCCTGAGACCGAGCTGTTCCCCCGTGGTGCCGTCGTCGGGCCCTTCTCCGGGCCCCGGGCCGCCTGGGGCGAGCACCTGGAGCGGGCGGCCGAGCGGTACGGCACGGCCGTGAACTGGGAGTTGTACGACGACCGCGGCGAGGCCGAGACGGCCCGGCAGATCGCCGAGGCGGTCGTCGCCGAAGGCCGGCACGCCCTGGTCGTCGGGCACTTCAACAGCGCGGGCGCGGCGGCCGCCCTCCCCGTCTACCGGGCGGCCGGACTCCCCGTCCTCCTCCCGCTGGCCACCACCCCCGGCCTCCTCGCCGACGGCGCCGGCACCCTCCTGCGCTGGTGCCCGGACGACCGCGCCCAGGCGGCCGACCTGCTCGCCGCCGTACGGGACGCGGGGCACACCCGGGTCGCCGTCACGCACGACGGCAGCGCGTACGGGGAGCGGCTCGCCCTGCTCGTACGGGACGCCTCGGCGGCCGCGCGGCCCGCCGTCCCGTCGGGGGCCGTGGTCTCCGACGGCAGCGGGCCCGCGACGGGCGCCGTGCCGGTGCCGGCGGCCCTGGCCGGGCCCTCCCCGGAGGTCCTCGACGGGCCGGAAGGACGGGACGCCTCGGCACTCACCGCGCTCGTCGTCTGCGGGACCCACGTCGGGGCCGCGCGGGCGGCCCGGGAGTGGCGGGCGGCCGGGTTCGAGGGCGCGTTCTGGTTCACCGACGACTGCGCGGTGGACGAGTTCGCGGCCCTGCTCGGCGCCCCGGCCGCGACCGGCGGGGCGTCCGTGGCCGCGACCGGCGGGGCGTCCGTGGCCCGGATGCGCGGCGGGCCCGAAGCCCACGTGGACGCGGCCTTCGCCGCCGCCACCGCCGCGCTCGCCGAGGACCCGGCACGCACCGGACGCACCCTCCTCGCCGCCGTACGGGCCCACGCCGACCGGGGGTTCACCGCGCTCGGGGAGCCCGAGCCCGGGAGCGTGGGGTGGGACTTCGTGCCCGTGCCCGTGGTGGCCGGGGCGCCGACGCGTACCGGTGGCCGGCACGGGCGGGCCTACGACGTCATCGTCGTCGGCGCCGGAGTCGTCGGCTCCGCCACCGCCGCCGCCCTCGCCCGGCACGGCGCACGGGTCGCGCTCGTCGCCCCCATGGACGGGCGCCAGGACCACGCCACCGCCTGGTCCGGCGGACTCGTCCGGTCCTTCGAGGCCGACCCGTACCTGCGCGGGCTCGCCCTCCGCAGCCACCACCTCGCCTGGGGGCCCGCCGCGCTCGCGCCGGGACCGTACGGCTTCATGACCACCGGGTCGCTCGTCCTCTGCGGCGACGCCGACCTGGAACAGGCCGAGAAGGGCGTCGCCGAGCTCAACGGGGCCGGTGTGCCAGCGGAGTTGCTGGGCCCGGACGTGCTCGGGGCCCGCTTCCCCGGGCTCTCCGTCGACGGCGTCACCGCCGCCGTCTGGGAACCCCAGGCCGGTTACGCCGACCCGCCCCGCACCGCGCGCGTCTACCGCGACCGCGCCCTCGCCCACGGGGCCCGGCTGCTGCCCGCGCGGGTACGCGAACTCGACGCGCCGCCCGGCGCCGACCGGGTCCGCGTCCTCCTCGAACCCGGCGGTCCCGTCGAGGCCTTCGCCGTCGTCCTCGCGGCCGGCGGCGGCACCGGGGAGATCGCCGGGCACCGGCTCAGCGGCGCGGACGCCGGGCGCACCAAGAGCATCCGGTACGGCTTCTTCCACCATCCCGCCACCGCCGGTCTGCCGACCGTCGTCGACATGGTCAGCGGCGTCTGGGGCCGGCCCCAGCTCACCGGAGAGGCGGCCGGCGGCTACATGGCCGGACGGCCCGTCGACGAATGGGACGTACCCCCGGGCGGGCTCGCCACGCTCACCGACGAGCACGTGGCGTACATACGCCAGGGGGCGGCCGCGCGGTGGCCCTGGCTCGCCGACCCCGCGACCCGCTTCCTCGGCGGGCGCCAGGGCGTCGACCTCTACACCCCGCACTCCCGCCCCCACCTCGGCCGCGAACGGCCCGACAGCCGGATCGTCCTCGCGACGGGCTGGTCGGGGGCGGGCTTCAAAACGGCACCGGCGGCGGCGGAGCTCGCGGCGGCGGAGGCGCTGGACGTCCTGGGGCCCACCTGAGGCCCACCCTGAGGCCCCTCGCGCACCCACGCCCCACCGGGTGCGGCCTCGCTCTGCGGGGCGGCGCCCACGTCCCTCTCGTCGTGTGGGACCCGCGCCTTGCCGGCCGGTGGCCGCCCCGCCCCCGCCCGTGTGGGCAATCGTCCCGCAGGGCGGGACGGGTGGGCACACGGGACGGCGCCCTTGGCGGCGCCTCCGCCTTACGCGCCTGAACCTGCGCCACCAGCACGGTGCGGGTCCAGGCGCGGGAGCCTCTGGCACCGGCAAGGGCGCCGTCCGTTGTGCCCACCCTCCCCCAAGCTCTCGGCTTCGCTCGAGCAGGGGGGACCCCCCTCGCCCCAGCGGAACGACTGCCCACAACGGGGGCGGTGGGGCACCACCCCGGCGGGCGCAGTCCGCAACGGACGTGGGGGCGGGCGCCGCCCCAGCGGAACGCATGCCCACAACGGGGGGGCGGGGGCCCGCAGTGGGGCGTGTCGTCCCAGTCGAACGAATGCCCATCACTCACTCGAAGGTGACACCATGACCGATCTGCTGCAGCGGCCCGACGCCGCCCCCCGCAGCACCCTCGGCGTGCGCGCTCTCGTCGTGTTCTACGTCAGCAGCCTCGTCGGGACCGGCATCCTTCTGGTGCCGGGGCTGACGGAGCGGCAGGCCGGGCCCGCCGCGCTCCTCGCATGGCTGGCGCTGGCCCTCAGCTCGTACCCCTTCGCGCGTTTCTTCGCGGAGATGTCGGCCTGGCGTCCCGACGCCTCCGGCCTCGCCGCGATGGTGGAGGCCGGGTTCGGGCGCCGCCCGGGGCGGGCGGCGGCGTTGCTGCTGGTCGCCACGTACGTCATCGGGAATCCGGTGATGGGCATCGTGTCCGCCCGATGCCTGCTCGGGCTGCTCGGCCGGCCCGAAGGCCCCGTGTACCCGATCGCGATCGGTTTCATGGCGCTGTCCGCCGCGTTCACGCTGCTCGGGCTCACGGCAGGCGCCCGCGTGCAGACCGCGGCGCTGCTCGTGCTGCTGCTCGGCCTCGGTGGTGCCGTGGTGCTCGCGGTGCCGCGTTTCGAGGCGGCGGAGTACACCCCGTTCCTCACGCACGGCTGGGGCGGCGTCGGCATCGCCGTCGTCACCGCCTTCTTCTCCTTCCTCGGCTGGGAGAACGTCTCGACCCTCGCCGAGCAGGTCGACGACCCCGCCCGCAGCTACCGGCGGGCGATCCGCTGGGCGGTGCCGATCGTCGGGCTGCTCTACGCGGCGGTGACGGCCGCCTACCTGGCGGTCCCCGGTGACGAGCCCGTCGTCATCACCGCCCTGCTCGGCGCCTCGCTCGGCGACGGCGGTGCGATCGCCGGTGACCTCCTCGCCCTCGGCCTCGCGGTGGTCGCCACCAACGCCTGGGTGCTCGGCGCCACCCGGGTCGTCCGGGCCGCCGCCCGCGAGCGGATCCTGCCGCCCTCCCTGGCCGACCGCCCGGTACGGGCGACCGTCGTGCTGGCCCTCGCCTACGCGGCCGTCCTCGGCGCCCTGACCGTCACGGGGACCGGCGAGGAGCTGGTGCTCGTCGTCACCAGCAGCGCGTTCCTGCTGCTGTACGTGGCCGCCGCCGCGGCCGCCCTGCGGGCGCGCGGCACCGGCCGTGCCCTGCGCGCGACGGCCGTCGTGACCCTGGTGATCGCGGCCGTCTTCCTCTCCTTCGCCGGTACGGGCCTGCTGTTCGCCCTGCTCCTCGCCGCCGGCTGCGTCGCCCTCGCCGGACGCCCGCGCACCTCCTGAACCCCTCGCTACCGAAAGGCACTTCGCCATGAACGAGACCGTGAACGAGACCGTGAACGAGACCACCCCCGTCTACGACGTCGTCGGTGTCGGCTTCGGGCCCGCCAACCTCGCCCTCGCGATCGCGATCGAGGAGTACAACGAGCAGGCCGCGCCCGACGAGCGGCTCACGGCCGTCTTCCTGGAGAAGCAGCCGAGCTTCGGCTGGCACCGGGGCATGCTGATCCCGGACGCCACCATGCAGGTCTCGTTCCTCAAGGACCTGGCCACGATGCGCAATCCGCGCAGCCGCTTCGGCTTCGTGCCGTACCTCCACGACCGGGGCCGCCTCGTCGACTTCATCAACCACAAGGTGCTGTTCCCGACCCGCGAGGAGTTCCACGACTACCTCCAGTGGGCCGCCGACGGCGTGGACCACATGGTCCGTTACGGCCTGGAGGTCACCGCCATCCGTCCGGCGGGAACGGCGGAGGCGTCGGGCCCCGTCGTCGAGGTCGACGTCGCCGCCTTCGGCGAGGCGGAGGCCGTCACGTACCGGGCGCGGAACCTCGTCGTCGGCACCGGCCTCGTGCCCCGGCTCCCCGAGGGCGTCGAGTCCTCCGAACGCCTCTGGCACAGCAGCGAGTTCCTGCACCGGCTCGCCGCGCTGCCCACCGACGAGCCGCGCCGCTTCGTCGTCGCCGGAGCCGGCCAGAGCGCCGCCGAGATCGCCGACCACCTGCACCGGACGTACGAGGGGGCCGAGGTCGTCGCCGTCCACACCCGGTACGGCTACAGCCCGGCCGACGACAGCCCGTACGCGAACCGGATCTTCGACCCGGCGGCCGTCGACCTCTACCACGGTGCCGAGCCGTCCGTCCGCCGGGCGCTCATGGACTACCACCGCAACACCAACTACGGCGTCGTCGACATGGATCTCATCGAGGAGCTCTACCGCCGCTCGTACCAGGAGAAGGTGCGCGGCGAGCAGCGGCTGCGGATCCTCGGCGTCACCCGGCTCACCGAGGTCGAGGAGGGCCCCGACGGCGTCCGCGTCCAGGTGCGTAACCTCGCGACGGGCGAGACGGAGACGATGGACGCGGACGCGGTCGTCTACGCCACCGGCTACTCCGAGCCCGACCCGGCCCGGCTGCTCGGCGAGCTCGACGCCGCCTGCGCGCGGGACGAGGACGGCCGGCTGCGGGTGCGCCGCGACTACCGGGTGCAGACGGCGCCGGAGGTGGAGGCCGGGATCTATCTGATGGGCGGCACCGAGCACTCGCACGGCATCACGGCCAACCTGCTGTCGATGGCCGCCGTCCGGGCCGGCGAGATCTGCGACTCCCTGGCCGCCCGCCGCCGTTCCGACAGGCGGGCGCCGGTGGCGGTGACCGGCTGATCCCCCGTACAACACTCTCCACCCACACTTTGACGAGAGGGCACCATGAGCACCACCACCCCCACGGAGGCCGGCGACGAGCTGTCCGTCACCGAGCGGACCCGGCTGCGCCGGATGCGTCACAAGGGGAGCCACCGGCGGGCCGACCTGGACGCGGTGCTCGCCGCGGGCTTCCTCTGCCACCTCGGCGTCACCGTCGACGGCACGACGACGGTGGTGCCCACCGCGTACGGGGTGGACGGCGACCGGCTCTACCTGCACGGTTCGGTCGCCAGCCGCAGCCTGGTCCAGGCCCCCGACACCACCGTCTGCGTCACGGTCACGCACGTCGACGGCCTCGTCCTCGCCCGTTCCGTCTTCGAGCACGGGGTCAACTACCGCTGCGCGATGATCTACGGCGTTCCCGAGATCGTCACCGACCCGGAGGAGAAGCTCCGCGGCCTGCGGGCCCTGACCGAGCAGAGCTCGCCGGGCCAGTGGGAGTACGCGCGGCAGCCGAGCCGCAAGGAGCTGGCCGCGACCGCGGTGCTCGCGCTCGACCTCACCGAGGCCTCGGTGAAGACCGCCGGCGGGCCGCCGGACGACGGCGAGTCCGAGGACGCGGCGCTCGGTCTGTGGGCGGGGGTGCTCCCGGTGGTGACCACCTTCGGCGAGCCGGTCACGGACCCGATCCTCCCGGCGGACTTCGCCCCGCCGGCCCACATCGCCTCGCGCGCGGGCCGCGTCCTGGGCGGGGACCCGGCGGGCGACCCCGCGGGCGCCGTCCGGGCGTAGCGGGGGTCGGGGAGGGGCCGGACCAGGCCGTACGGGGCCGCCCGGGACCGCACGAAGGCGCCCGGGCCGCCCGGGACCGCACGAAGGCGCCCGGGCCGGGCGGGGCCGTACGAAGGCGCCCGGGCCGGGCGGGGCAGGATCGAGCCGGACAGGGCCGGAGCCCCACGGGGCCGGACCAAGCCCAGCCGCGTGTGCGGCTGGGCTTTTCCTGCGTCCGGGCCCGCCTCCGGCGGCCGGGCCGGGGCCGTGTCCGGGCGGCCGGTCCGGGGTCCGTGTCCGGGGTCAGTCGCCGTGTCCGGTGCCTCCGCTGCCGAAGCCTCCGCTGGAGATGCCGCCCCACTTGCGCTTCTCCTCGGACGGCGGGTCGGACGAGGTCTCCGTGCCGCCGTTCTTGAGCTGGTAGGGCATGAGCCGGTGCTCGCCGTCGGTCTGCGGCATCTCGGCCGGCTTGCGGTATTCGGACGTCTCGCCGGGGAGCGCCCCGGTGTCGGGCCGGTGGGGCTGCTCCTCCGGCTTCGGGGGCTCGGGTTCGCGGTTGCGGACCCGGTAGCCGTACCAGAAGGCCCCGATGAGGACGGCCACGAGGACGAGACCACCGAGGACCTGCCCCATACCTGACTGCCAGACTCCAGCGGCCAGGTTCTCTGCTGCGCTGAGAGTGTTCATACCAAAAGGATTACCCGATTCCGCTTCTTCGAATACGCCGAGCGGCCATCCTCTGGGAATCCCCTCCGAACTCTCCGATTTCGCTGAAACATCTTGGCTGAAACATTTCCGCGCCCCCATCGCGTCAATGAGGTGTACGGCGGCCACGCCACGTGACCGCGAGGGAAAGGAGGGGCATGAGAAAGTCCCGCGCGGACGAGTTCCAGGAGTTCGCCTCCGCACGCACGGGGCACCTGTTCCGCTCGGCGTGCCTGCTGACCAGCGGCGACACGCATCTCGCCGAAGACCTCACCCAGGAGACGCTCGGCCGGATGTACGCCCTCTGGGGCCGCGTGACCCGGATCGGGAACCCCGCCGCGTACGCCCAGACCGTGCTCGTCCGCACGTTCCTCAGCCACCAGCGGCGCCGCTCGGCCACCGAGCGGCCCCTCGGCGAGCTGCCCGACCGCGCGCCCGAGCACGGCGAGGACCCGGCGCTGCGGGTCGCGCTGCTCGACGCGCTGGCCGCGCTGGCGCCGAAGGACCGGGCGGTCGTGGTGCTGCGCTACTGGGAGGACCGCAGCATCGAGGAGACCGCCGAGGCCCTGCACGTCAGCTCCGCCGCGGTACGCACCCGCTCGGTGCGCGCGCTCGCGAAGCTGCGGGAACGGCTCGGCGGCAGCCTCGTCGCCTTCGCCACCCGCTGAACACGACACAGCTCCCAGTACTTCTCGCCCATCTCAGTACTTCTCGTCCACGACCGGAGACGGTGATCTCGGCATGCCCCAGAACGAAGGATCCCAGCACGACGGAGCCTCGCACGAGCGCTTCGAGGAGGAGCTCGGCGCGGTCCTGCGCAGCACCGGTGACGGCTTCGCCGTCGACGACCGGCGCGAGCTGGTCGCGGGCGGGCTCCGGCGCGGCCGGCGCCGCCTGGTGCGCCGCCGCCTCGCGGTGACCGGCGGCGTCGTCGCGCTCGCCGCCGTCGGCATCGGCGGCGCCTACGGCGGTTCGCTGCTCGGCCCCGCCGGGCAGGCGACGACGACCTCCGTGGCGGCGCCCCCGCAGCCCGGCCAGGCCAACGGCACCGGCACCGGCGCCCGCACCGGCAAGAAGCCCTTCGCCCAGCCGCAGATCCCGGTGAAGGACATCGCCGCCGTCCTCAAGGCCCACACCCCGGCCGGGCAGTGGCGGTTCGACGACCTGGACGGCAAGGGCCAGTCCGCCACCGGCGTCTACGACGACGGCCGCGGCGAGGCGGGCGTCAGCGTCGGCCTCTACCGGGCCGGCGAGACCGCCGAGTCCGGCATCGACCAGGTCATGTGCCCCGACAGGGCCCTCGTCCCCTTCGACTCCTGCACCAGCGAGCGGCTGCCGGGCGGTGACCGGCTCATGGTGTTCCAGGGGTACGAGTACCCCGACAAGCGCGAGGAGACCAAGAACTGGCGGGCGGTCCTGCTCACCAAGGACGGGATCGTGATCGACGCGAGCGAGTACAACGCCGCCGCCGAGAAGGGCGCCGCGATCAGCCGCGAGACCCCCCCCTTCAGCCCCGCCCAGCTGAAGGCCCTCGTCACGGCCGACGCCTGGGGGCCGCTCCTGCGGCAGCTCCCCGAGCTGCCCAAGTCCCCCGAGGGCCCGGGCCGGGCGCCCTCCGTGCCGAGCGCGGCCGCCGTCCAGGCCACCCTGCGCTCCCTGCTGCCCGGCGGCGTCACCGTCGAGTCCCACGGCGGCGGGGACGGCCACGGCTACGTCGTCGTCGACGACGGCAAGGGCGCGAGCCTCGTCGGCGTCGACGTCCAGCCCCTCCCCGGGGACGGGATCGAAGGCCTCTTCACCGGCGCCGGCGTCGTCACCCTGCCCGGCGGCACCAAGGTCAGGTCCACGCAGCAGGCCGGCGAGAAGGGCGGCGCCGGGGTCGTCTGGTGGAGCGTCGACACCCTGAGCCCGAAGGGCTTCCGGGTCAGCGTCTCCGCCTTCAACTCGGGCGCGCAGCACGAGGCCGCCACGCGCGCCGAGCCCGCGCTGACGATGGAGCAGCTGAAGGCGATCGCGCTGAGCCCGAAGTGGCGGAAGCTGCCGCTGAAGTAGGAAGACCAGGATGATCATCGGTGGTGGTACGGGACGGGGGACCGTACCGCCACCGTCCCGTCCGGCCTACTTCGCGTCCGCGTACCGCTCGACCGTCGCCGTCGTGAACGGGAACCGGACCGGCGTCTCCCCGAACGCGATCCGCCCGGCCTCGTCCCCGGCCGCCCGGATCGCCTCCGTCACCGCCTCCGCCTCCTCCGCCGGACAGTGCACGATCACCTCGTCGTGCTGGAAGAACACCAGCTCGGCCCGCATCCCGGAGAGCGAGCGCCGCAGCGCGGCCAGCATCAGCAGCGCCCAGTCGGCGGCGCTGCCCTGCACGACGAAGTTACGGGTGAACCGGCCGCGCGCCCGCGCGTTCCCCGAGGCGTATCCGGGGACGAACTCGCCGCCCTCCCGCTCCGGTTCGCCGACGTCCTGCGGGAGCCCTGCCTCCTCGTCCCCGTCCGAGCCGACCGCCCGCGGGCTGGTCCGGCCCAGCCAGGTCCGCACCAGCCGGCCCTCCTCGCCCGCCTTCGCCGCCTCGTCGACATAGGCCACCGCCCGCGGGAAACGGCGCCGCAGCGCCGCCAGGTTCTTCAGGCCGTCACCGCTCGTCTGCCCGTAGATCGCGCCGAGCAGCGCGAGCTTCGCGTGGCCGCGGTCGCCGGAGAAGGCCCGGTCGGAGAGCCGGGTGTAGAGGTCGTCGGGGTGCCCGGCGACCTCCATCAGACCCGGGTCGCGGGAGATCGCGGCGAGGACGCGCGGCTCCATCTGATCGGCGTCGGCCACCACCAGCCGCCAGCCCTCGTCGGCGACCACCGCCCGCCGGATCACCTTCGGGATCTGCAGGGCGCCGCCGCCGTTCGTCGTCCAGCGCCCGCTGACCGTGCCGCCCGGCAGGTACTCCGGCCGGAAGCGGCCGTCCCGCACCCAGTCGGCCAGCCACGACCAGCCGTGCGCCGTCCAGATCCGGTACAGCTTCTTGTACGCGAGGAGGGGCTCCACCGCCGGGTGGTCCAGCTCGGCGAGCTCCCAGCGGCGCGTGGACCTGACCCGGATCCCGGCCTGCGCGAAGGCCTTCACCACATCGGCCGGCAGATCCGGCCGGACCCGCCGGCCGAAAGCCGCCGACACCTCGTCCGCGAGCTCCGCGAGACGGCGCGGCTCGCCCCCGCCCGCGTACCGCTCGCCGAGCAGCTCGCCCAGCAGCTCCCGGTGCACGTCCGCCCGCCACGGCAGCCCGGCCCGGTGCATCTCGGCGGCCACCAGCATCCCCGCCGACTCGGCGGCCGTGAGCAGCCGCATCCTGCCCGGATGCTCCGCCCGGTCATGGCGGCGCAGCTGCTCCGCGTAGACCGCGAGGAGACCGTCGAAGGGCACGGAGACCGTGGGGCGCGGCTCGAAGAGCGAGTCCTGCGAACCGGGCTCGGCGGCGCGCTGCGGCGGATCGGGCGGTACGGGGGCGTTCCGCAGGCGCGCCCAGGCGGCGGCGGCCGACCGGGGCTCGCCGAGCCGGCCCTCGTGGCCCAGGAGGAGCTGCTCGGCGTCCTCCACGTCGTAGCACCGCTCGACGCGGACGCCGGCGGCGAGCAGCCGGGGATAGACCTCGGCCGTCGACCGCCACACCCAGCGGGCCACTTCGGGCCGCGCCCGCACGGCCGCCACCAGGTCCGGCTCGCGCCGCGCCTCGCCTGCGGGCAGCCCGTCCGGACCGAGGGGCACGAGCAGTGCTCCGTCCCCTTCGGCCTCGGCCGCCAACGCCCACCTCTCACCCATACCCGCGAGTCTGACAGCCCCCACTGACACCCCCCTGGACCACGCCCGCGGGGCGGCACCCACCCGCGGGGCGTGCCCACGCCCACCGGCCGACGCCCCTGCCCACCCCCGTGCGGGCCGCACCCGCCGGGCGGTTCCCACCCGCCCGTGTGGGCTGCGCCCGCCGGGTGGTGCCCTTCCCGCCGCCCCTGCCCGTGTGGGCAATCGTCCCGCTCGAGCAGGGGGGACCCCCTCGCCCCAGCGGAACGATTGCCCACAACGGGGTGGGCGAAGGGGGTGGGCACCGCGCCGGTGGAGCAACTGCCCACAACGGGGTGGGCGGGCGTGGGGGTGGGTGCCGCCCCGGCGGAACGGGGGCGCCGGGGGCGCGGCCCGCGCCGGGCCGGTTATGCCGCCGCGTGGAAGAGGGCCGCCGCCTCGCCCCGTGAGTCGACCCCCAGCTTGTTCAGGATGTTCGCGACGTGGAACTTCACCGTGGACTCGCTGATGTGCAGCTCCTGCGCGATCCGCCGGTTCCGGTGCCCGAGCGCCAGGTGCCGCAGTACCTCCACCTCCCGGTCGCCGAGCCCGGTCAGCGGGTGGGCGGCCTCGACGGGCGCCTCGGGGGTCGCGAGGGGGATGACGGCCGTGATGGTCGTGCCCCAGCCGGGGACCGCGTCCATGTCGAGCCGTCCGCCGAGCACGTCGAGCCGGTCCCGGATCGTTCCGGCGCCCAGGTCGCAGGGGGCGAGCGCGCCGGCGCCGTCGTCCCGCACGGACGCCCGCAGTTCGTGTTCGGTCAGCTGCCAGCCGACGTGGACGCGCTGCACGGAGTCCTGTTCCAGGACGATCAGGAGCAGCGACCGGACGATGGCCCGCGCGCTGTGGGCGACGTCCGCCGCGAGCGAGCGCGTCGAGTCGGGCGCGCCCAGTTCGAGCCGGACCTTGCTGTGCCGGAGCATCGGCCGCAGTTCGCCGGCGAGCCGCTCGAAGGCGTCCTGTGCGGGCTCCTCCGCGAGCGCCCGGTCCCGCCGCTGTTCGGCCCGCATCTCGATCAGCGCGGACGCGGCCAGGTCGGTGGCGGTGGTGCGGGCGGTCGTGTCGTCGAGGACCCGGCTGCGGAGCACCCCGAGGACGCCGGAGAGCGCCGCCGCGTGCGCGCCGGTGAGTTCGGCGATGACCCGGGCCCGGGTGTCGGCGGCGGCCCGTGAGCGGGCGAGCGCGCCCGGCACGGCTTCCGTCGCGAACCGGTCGAAGTGCCCGGTGACCAGGTCCCACAGCGCCTGCGCCACGGTGAGCGCGGCCGCGTCGACGGGGGCGGCGCCGTCCTCCCGTACGAGCACGAGGACCGCCCCGCGCCGGGTCGCGTGACTGGTGACGGCGACGACCTCGCGCTCGCGGCCGCCGATCGTCGCGCGGCCCTGCCAGGGGGCGTCGGGGACGCCGGCCGCGAGCAGCGGGGTCAGTTCGGCGGCGGTCATCAGCTCCGTACCGCCGAGTGCCTTGAAGGGGGAGTGGGCGCAGTGGGTGGAGAGTTCGGCCGCGTCGACGTGCGGGACGAGCGGGGCGAGGGCGGCCGAGACCTCGGGGAGGATCTCCCCGAGCGGCTGCCGGATGATCTCGTACGCGGTGGTCAGCGTGGACGCGTCCATGCGGTGCAGCCTAGTGCGGGGCGGCCAGGTGACGGCCCGTCTTTCGGCCAGGTGGGACTGGCCGTTGGACGGGCGGGGAACCGGTGCCCGGCAGCGCAGTCTTGAGGCATCCAAGATCGAACGGGCAGCAGCGGAGGCTGAGATGGAAGCGATCGTGTACGAGGAGTTCGGCGGCCCCGAGGTGCTGCGCCACGAGACCGGCGTCGCGAAGCCGGAGCCCGGCCCCGGCGAGGTCCGGGTCAAGGTGGCGGCGGTCGGGGTCAACCCGGTGGACTGGAAGCGCCGTCACGGCTGGGTCGAGGCGTTCTACCCGACCACCTTCCCCGCCGTCCCGGGCCTGGAGTTCGCCGGCACCGTCGACGCGCTCGGCGAGGGCGTCACCGACCTGGCCGTCGGCGACGAGGTCCTCGGCTGGACGAAGACCGGCGCCTACGCCGAGTACGCCATCGCCGGCACCGTCGCCCCCAAGCCCGCCGGGCTCTCCTGGGAGGCCGCCGCGAGCCTCCCGGTGGCCGGCGAGACCGCCCAGCGCGTCCTGGACCTGCTGCGGGTGCGGGAGGGCGAGACCCTGTTCCTGCACGGCGCGGCCGGCGTCGTCGGCTCGGTGGCCGTCCAGCTCGCGGTCGCGGCCGGGATCACCGTGATCGGCAGCGCCTCGGAGTCCAACCACGCCTACCTGCGCGAACTCGGCGCGATCCCCGTCACGTACGGGGACGGCCTCGCCGACCGGGTCCGCGCCGCCGCCCCGGAGGGCGTCGACGCGGTCTTCGACGCGGCCGGGCACGGCGTGCTGCCGGTCGCCATCGAACTGCTCGGCGGCGGCGACGCGGCGAAGGAGCGGATCGTGACGATCGCGGCGACGGACGCGGAGGAGCACGGCATCGTCTTCTCCGGCGTCACGGGCGACCCGGACGACGTGCGGCGCGGCCTCGTCGCCCAGGCCCGCCTGGCGGTGGAGGGCGCGCTCACGGTCCGCCTGGCCGAGGCGCTGCCGCTGAAGGAGGCGGCCCGCGCCCAGGAGTCGAGCGAGTCGGGTCATGTACGCGGCAAGATCGTCCTGATCCCGTAGCATCCCTCCCTCCCGACGGAGGAGTGTGACGCGGATGTACGCGATGTCCCTGGGTGACGACGGCGCGGAGCTGCGCCCGCTGGAACCGTGGCAGGCCGAGGAGTTCCTCGCGCACATGGACCGGGGACGGGAGTTCATCGGCGCGCGCAACGGCCTCCCCGACGTCGTGACGGACCTGGAGTCGAGCAGGGCGTTCCTCCGTGCGTACGCGGAGAAGGCGGCGACCGACACGGGCCGGATCCACGGCATCTGGTCCGACGGCACGCTCGTCGGCGCGGTGATCCTCCGGAGGCTCGACCTGGAGGGCTCCTACGCCGAGGCGGGCTGCTGGCTGGAGCCGGCGGGCGTCGGCAAGGGCCTGGTGACCCGGGCGGCGCGGGCGCTCATCGACTGGGCGATCCGGGTACGGGGCATCCACCGGGTGGAGTGGGTGGTGTCCTCCGACAACGAGCCCAGCATCGCGGTGGCGCGGCGGCTGGGGATGACGCGGGACGGCGTCCTGAGGGGCAGCTACGCGTACCGGGGCACCCGGCACGACGAGGAGATCTGGTCGATCCTGTCCCCGGACTGGCCCGCCTAGCCGCGGCGCCCCGCCCCTGAGCCCAGGGGGCGGCGCCCCGTGTGTGCCTCGCCCCCGGGCGGCGCCCACCCCCCGCGCCCGCCGTTGTGGGAGCGCCCGCTGGGACGGTGCCCGACGGGACGGCGCCCGCCCCTCCTGCCCCCGTTGTGGGCATGCGTTCCGCCGGGGCGAGGGGGACCCCCTCGCCCCAGCGGGACGACTGCCCACACGGGCGGGGGCGCCGTCGGGCGGGCGAAGCACACGCGGAGGGCCGCGCAGCGGGCGCGGCCCCGCGGCGGGGCGTCCGCCCGCCCCCACGGGGGTGGGGCGGGCGGACACCCACGGGCGCCGGCCGTGCGGACACCCCGCACGCGCACGCGGGCAGGGGCGGTGACCCGGCTCCGACCCCGGTCACCGCCCCGTCGTCCCACCATGGCCGCTCAGCGCGTGAGGCGCCACGCGGGGAGCGCCGCCGCCGCGACCGCGACCGTCGCGCAGGTGCCCGCAGCCGCGCCGATCACCGTCCACGGCAGGGCCAGGACCACGGGCGCCGAGAGGGCCGCGAGGCCCGCTCCCAGGGCGCCCAGGACGACACCCGTCACCACCAGGCCGAGCCCCGTGCCGATGGCGACGGCGAGCGCCGCCTCGCCCGTCACGACCCGCAGGATCTGCCCGCGGGTGGCTCCGGCGAGCCGCAGCGAGGCCAGTTCCCCGCCTCGTACGGAGGTCGCCATCAGTAGGGTGTTGGCGAGGCCGATCACCGTGTAGACGAGGGCGATGCCGAGGACCAGGATCATGCCGAGCCGGTTCTGCGGGTTGCCGCCCGGTCGGCGCTCGGGCGAGACGGTTCCGCCGCTCGCCTCCAGGGCCCGGACCGTCGCCGTCCCGCCCCCGCGCGCGTCGATCCGGTCGAGGGCGGAGCCCGGCGCGTTCGCCCGGGTGACGTAGGGCCCGTTGTCGCCGGTCCCGAGCGCGAGGACGGCCGCGACCCGGAGTCGTACCGGACCGCTTCCGTCCGCCCGCCACACCTCCACCGTCTCGCCGACCCGGTGCCGCTCGAACTCCTCGTTGACGACGATCGACCGGTCGTCCAGGTCCCGCAGGTCCCCGGCGACCACCGGCAGCCGGGCGAGCTCCGCGAACGCGGCCGGGTCGGCGACCGCCCGCGCCCCGTACTTCACGACGGCCTCGGCCCCGTCCCGTACGAAGACGGAGGTCGCCCCGGTGGCGGAGAGGACGGCCCCGGCCGACGCCGTCACGGGGCTCAACTCCTTCCCGCTCACCACGTACTGAGCGGCTGTCTGCTCCCGCGCCTCCGCCTCCTTCGCGCGCGTGACGCTCGTCGCCGAGCCGAACAGCGTCCCGGCGAGTGCCACGGTCACGAGGACGGGCGCGGCGACGGCGGCGGTGCGGCGGACGGCGGCCGCGCTGTTCTCCCGTACGAGCGTCCCCACCGCCCCGCGGCCCGACGGCAGCAGTCGGGCCACCGGCCGGACGAGGAGCGGCGAGAGGAGCGCGACGCCGGTGATCAGGAGCATCGGGAGGGTCGTGTACGTCTTCCGCTTGAGCAGCGCGGACGGCTCGGTGGCGCAGGTCCAGACGAGGAGCCCGAGCCCGGCCAGGAGCAGGCCCGTGCCGAGGACGGCCCGGCCGAGGGGCAGGGCGTCGGCGTCGACGTCCGCCTCCCGCAGCGCGGCCGTCGGTCCGACCTTCCCGGCCCGCCGGGACGCGGCGACGGCCCCGGCCAGCGCGACGGCCACGCCGGTCCAGAAGGCCGTGTGGAACGGCCAGGAGGCTCCGCCGATCGTGAACCACGCGGGCGCGAGGCCGCCGTCGACGAGGGTCCGGGCGAGGAGGGGCGCGCCGAGGGCGCCGAGCGCGCACCCGGCGGCGGAGGCGAGCACGCCGAGCACCGCCGCCTCGGCGAGGAGGAGCCGTCGGATCTGGCCGGGGGTGGCCCCGGCGGTCCGGAGGAGCCCGAACTCGCGCCGGCGCAGCGCCACGGCGAAGGCGAAGGTGGAGGCGACGACGAAGACGGAGACGAAGGCGGTGACGCCGCCGGAGGTGCCGAGGAGGGCGTTGAGGGCGACGAGCGCGCGGGCGTCCCGTTCGGGGTCGGGGTCGGCCTGCGTGCGCTCGGCCCCGGTGAGGACCCGGGCGCGGCCGCCGACGAGCGCACGGACCTCGGCGGCGGGGGCGTCGACGCCGACGGCGTCGGGGCCGCCCGAAGCGGTGACGGTCCAGCGGGCGCGGAGCTCGCGGAGCACCCCGTCGTCCACAGGCTGTGGACGGTCGAGCCGCCGCTCCACCGGTACGGTGCCGGGCCCGCGCCGCACGTCCAGTGTCAGCCGGTCCTGGCCCTGGACGACGACGGGGGAGGCCGCGAACCGCTGGGGAGAACGCTCGGGCGCGTGAAAGGTGGCGGAGAGGCCGAGCCCCATGGTGACGAGCAGCCCGACACCGAGCGCGAGCGCGACGAACCCGCCGAGGAAGGAGGCCCAGCGGTCACGGAGCCCACGGAAGAGGACGCTCAGCACGAGGAACCTCCCGCCGACGCGCCCGCACGACCACGCACGGCACCGACGCGACCCGTACCCGCGCCACTCCTGCCCCCGCCTCCGCCCGTGTCCGCCCCGCCCCCGCCCGTCTCCAAGGCCGTCATCCGTGCCGTGACCGACTCCACCGTCGGGTCCGTCAGTTCGCCCGCGAGGCGTCCGTCGACCAGGAAGACCACGCGGTCCGCGCGGGACGCCGCCACCGGGTCGTGGGTGACCATGACGATCGTCTGGCCGTCGCGGTCGACGAGGCCCCGCAGCATGTCGAGGACCTCACGGCTCGTCGTCGAGTCGAGCGCGCCGGTCGGTTCGTCGCCGAAGAGGACGGCGGGCCGGGTGATCAGCGCGCGGGCGATCGCGACCCGTTGCTGCTGGCCGCCGGACAGTTCGCCGGGCCGGTGCCGCTCCCGGCCGACGAGCCCCACGCGCGCGAGGGCCTCCCGTACCTCCGTACGGGACGGGCGGCGGCCGGCGAGCCGGAGCGGGAGGGCCACGTTCTGCGCGGCGGTCAGGGAGGGCAGCAGGTTGAAGGACTGGAAGACGAAGCCGATCCGGTCCCGCCGCAGCAGCGTGAGGCGCCGCTCGCTCAGCCCGTCCAGGGCGACGCCACCGACCTCCACGGTCCCCGAGGTGGGCCGGTCGAGCCCGGCGGCGCACTGGAGGAGCGTGGACTTGCCGGAGCCGGAGGGCCCCATGACGGCGGTGAAGGTCCCGGTGCGGAAGTCGAGGTCGACGCCGTCGAGGGCGTGGACGTCCCGGTGGTGCCGGGTGAGCCGGCGGAGCCGTACGGCGGCGTTCGAGGTCATGGCTCAAGCGAACCGTCTCGGCCCGCCCCGATCACGACCACCAGCGGGCGTCCCGGGGGTATGCCTGGCCCTACCCCCGGGCCGGGCTCACCCCTCCCGTACCGCCTTCACGAACACGTCCAGCGCGTCGAGGGGTTCGCGCCCGCCGAGCAGCGCGCGCAGGTCGCCGCGCTCCACGCCCGTACCGTCCATGAAGCCGTGGGCGATCGCCGAGTACGTGCTCGCCAGCATCGGCACCTGGAAGGGCACGGCCCCGGAGGCGGCGATCGCGGCGCGGGCCTCCGCGAGCGTGCCGGGGGCGTACTCGGCGCCGAGGGCCGCCGCCAGGTCGGCGCCGCCGAGGGGACGCTCGCCGACGAGCTCGTACACCCGGCCGCGGTGGGCGGCCGGGTCCGTGGCGACGGAGACGGCGATGTCGGCGAGGTCCGCGCGGGCGACGGCGGCGAGACGGCCCTCGCCGAGGGGGCCGGTGATGCGGTTGTCGGCGTCGGGGACGGCGATCCACGTCAGGAGCTCGGCGTACAGGCCGTTGCGGAGGATCGTCCAGTCGAGCGTCGTGGACCGCCGCAGCCGCCGCTCGGTCCAGCGGTGCGCGAGCGCGTACGTGAGGTGGTCGCCGTCGCCGGAGAGGCTGGTGTAGACGACGTGCCGGACGCCGGCGGCCTCGGCGGCGGAGATCGCGGCCTCGTGGCGGGCGATCACCACGTCGTCCTCCCCGTACCCGGCGGATATGAGGAGGAGGGTCTCCACGCCGGCGAAGGCCTCCGGGAGGGTCTCCGGGGCGTCGAAGTCGAGCGGGCGGGTGCCGGGGAGCCCGGCGCGGGTGCCGAGGACGACGTCGTCGCGACCGGCGAGCCGCTCGGCGACGAGGGAGCCGAGGGCGCCGGAGACGCCGGTGACGAGCAGCATGGATTCCCCCAGGGGACGTGACGGCTGAGACCATCGAGGACTGTCGAGGATCATCGTGACCGGACGGACAAGATCGCGGAAGGAGGCACATCGATGTCGGAAGGGCACACGGAGGTAACCACCGAGCCCCTGGTGAGCTGCGCCGAGGACTGCGGGGTGCGGGACGTCCAGGACCGGCTCGGCGACAAGTGGACGGTGCACGTCGTCGTCGAACTGGCGGCGGGACCACGGCGGTTCAGGGAGCTCCAGCGGCTCGTCACCGGCGTCTCGCAGCGGATGCTGACGCTCACGCTGCGCCGCCTCGAACGGGACGGGCTCGTCTCGCGGACGGTGTACCCGACGACCCCGCCGCAGGTGGAGTACGCGCTGACCGAGACCGGGCACAGCATGACCCACCTCATCAAGCAGCTGATCGACTGGTCGCTCGACCACCGTGCGATGATCGCCCGGTCGCGCGAGGAATGGGACGCGAGGGGCACGGCGTGAGCGGCGTCACCACCATCGACAAGGCCTTCGAGGCGCTGTACGCGAGCGACGACGGCTCCCTCGACACGGCGGCCTCACTGCTCGCCGCCGACCCGGGCGCGGACGCGGAACGGGACCGGCGGGGCGAGGAGTTCGTGCGGACGCTGTGGATACGGGGCTGGCAGCCGGCCGACCTCGTCCGCATGGCGCGCCGCGAGCTCGCGGACGAGCACGTACGGCTCCTCGCCGGGCTGATCAGGGCGGAGACGGCGGGCTACGAACGGCTCCCGCACCGCTGGCAGGCGCAGATCGACGAACTGGACACGGAGGAGGGGCGCCCGACGGACCGCTTCTCGCGGGCGACGACCGTCCTGGAGCTGTACCGGCTGCTCGTCCGGCTGCCGCGCCTGGACGCGGTGGGACCCGTCCCCGGGGAGGCCCTGCCGCCCGCGGCGGCGGGCGAGCCCCGGATGCTCACCCGGATCAGGGCGCTGCTCGCGAAGGCGGAGGCGACCGGATACCCGGAGGAGGCGGAGGCGCTCACGGCGAAGGCGCAGGAACTGATGGCCCGGCACAGCCTGGACGAGGCCACGCTCGCGGCGGGCGCGCCGTCCCCGGAGACGCCGGGCGCGATCCGGATCGGGGTGGAGCCGCCGTACGAGCAGGCGAAGGCGATCCTGCTCGACGCGGTGGCGACGGCGAACCACTGCCGGGCCGTGTGGAACGAGGCGTACGGCTTCTCGACCGTCGTCGGCTTCGAGGCGGACCTCGACCCGGTCGAGCTGCTCTACACCTCGCTCCTCGTCCAGGGCACGGCGGCGATGACGCGGGCGGAGGCGGAGCAGCGGGCGGGCGGCCGCAAGCGCACGAAGTCGTTCCGGCAGTCCTTCCTCCTCGCGTACGCGAACCGGCTCGGCGCCCGGCTCTCGGCGACGTCCCGGCGGGTGGCGGCCGAGGCCCCGACGCTCCTCCCGGCCCTCGCGTCGCGCGAGGTCGCGGTCACGGCCCGCACGGACGAACTCTTCCCCGAGACGAGGGCGACGCGGGTGCGGGCGGCGTGGGACGAGGCGGGCTGGAACCACGGCGCGACGGCGGCCGACGCCGCGGGCCTCCACCCGAACCGCCCCCCCTTGCCGTAGCCCCACCACCCGCACGACGCCCCCACCCACCGGGCCGACACCCCGCCCACCGGGCCGACACCCCGCCCGCCCGGTGCGGGGTGCGCCCCCCGGGGCGGCGCCCCCGCCGTGTGGGCCGCGCTCCCCGGCCGGCGCCCCCGCCGCCGTGCGGGCTGCGGCCGCCGGGGCGATGCCCCCGCCCGCCCGCCGTGTGGGCAATCGTCCCGCTGGGGCGAGGGGGGTCCCCCCTGCTCGAGCGAAGCCGAGAGCTTGGGGGAGGGTGGGCACACGGGACGGCGCCCTTGCCGGGCCCAGGCTTCCGCGCCTGGACCCGCACCCGGCGTGCGGCGCCGTCGTGGGGTTGTGCCCACCCGTTCCGCCCCGCGGAACGCCTGCCCACAACCGGGGTCACGGGAGGTACGGTCCGCGACCGGGGCCACGGGAAGTGCGGCCCGCGACCAGGGTCACGGGAGCGCGGCCCACACCCGGGGCCACGGGACGCGCGGCCCACACCGGGTGGCCCTCAGGGCCGGGGGCGGTGCAGCCGCAGCGAGCGGGAAGCAGGCCCGGACAGCCGCCCGGATCGTAGGGTTAGCGACCGTTTCATCCGGGTTCGCGGATACGCTCTGGAGCATGAGCTGGCTCCGGGCGCTGAAGGAGACCGCCCGCTCCGGGCTCACCGTCGAGCGGCAGCGGCTCGAACCCGCCGTCGCGGCCCGAGGCGCCCTCGGCCTCGCCCTGGTCGTCGGCCTCTCCCTCGCCCTCTTCGGCCCCGCCGTCGCCGTGTCCTCCGCCTTCGGTGCCTTCCAGGCGGCCATCGCCACCTTCCAGCGTTCCTGGCGCCCCCGCCCCACCCTCGCCCTGGCCTCCGGCGCCAGCCTCGCCGTCTCGACGTTCCTCGGCTATCTCACGGGCGCCCACGAGGCCCTCTTCCTCGCCCTGCTGCTCTTCTGGACGTTCCTGTCGGGCCTGGCCTGGGCCGCGGGTCCGACCGCCGGCATCATCGCCTCCTCCAACGTGGCGATCATGCTGGTGACGGTCACGCTCCCGACCTCCGTCGCCACCGCCGCCGGCCACGCCGTCATGATCTTCGCGGGTGGTGTCGTCCAGGCCGTGCTCGTCGTCCTCCTTCCCGTGCGCCGCTGGGGCGCCCAGCGCGACGCCCTCGCGGACGCGCTCGCCGCGGAGGCGGACTACGCCCGTCGGCTGCGCCACGATCCGGTCGCCCCGTTCGATCCCGTACCGCTCATGACGGCGCGGAGCGCCGCCGCCGTGACGCCCCGCCAGGCCCGTACCCGCCCCGCGGAGCTGCACGGTGCGCGGGGGCTCGCGGAGCGGATCCGCCCGGTGCTCGCCTCGCTCGCGGACCCTGCGGTCGGCGTGCCGGAGGAGGGGCCGGAACGGGCCCGGGTGCGGGAGCTGCTGGCCGCGGCGGCCGAGGTCCTGGACGCCGCCGCGCACGCGATCCGGCACGGCGTGCCGGTGACGCTGCCGCCGGCCGCCCTCCGTACCCCGGACACCGACGCGATCCTCAAGGGTCCGTCCCGCCGGGCGGCCCTCCGCCTGACGGCCCTGCTCGGCGACGTGGTCGAGACGGCGGACCCCCGCACGGAGACGCCGGAGACGCCGGAGGCCGCGGGGGCCCCGGCAGGAGCGGGCACCCGTACCCGCCCCACCCTCCTCCAGCTCGTGCCGGTCGTCATCGCGGAGGTGCGCGCCGAGCTGCGCCCCGACTCCCCGGTCCTGCGGCACGCGGTCCGCGTCTCGGCGGTCACGGCCGCCGGCTATCTGCTGGGCACGTGGCTGCCCTTCGGGCACGGCTACTGGGCGCCGATGGCCTCGGTGATGGTGATGCGCCCGGACTTCTCGCAGACGTACGCGCGCTCGGTGGCGCGCTTCGGCGGCACCCTGGTCGGGGTGGCGCTGGCGACGGCGGTCGTCCGGTCGGCGCATCCGGGCACGTACCTGTCCGCCGCGCTCGCGGTGGTGTGCGCGTTCGGGATGTACCTGCTGATGCGGACGGGGTACGCGGCCGGGCAGACCTTCGTCTCCGCGTACGTCGTCTTCCTGCTCGGCATGGAGGGCGCGGGCCTGACCCAGACCGTACGGGAGCGGGTCCTGCTGACCCTGCTCGGCGGGGTCCTGGCGATGCTGTCGTACGCCGTCTACCCGGCCTGGGAGACGCCCCGGCTGCGCGGCCGGCTCGCGGACTGGCTGGCGTCGGTCGGCGCGTTCGCGGCCGTCGTCGCCGCGCGGTACGCCGATCCGGCCGGTCCGGCCAGCCCCGACGTGCGGGAGGCGCTCCTGAGGACCCGCGCGGCCCGGGTCGCCTGGCAGGAGGCGGTGGCCCGGGCGACCCACGAGCCGGTGCGGCACCGGGGGCTCTCGCACGCGGCGGTGGAGCAGGCCGAGCACGCGCTCGCGGAGTTCGGCCGGGTGGCGATGCTCCTGGAGGCGCATCTGCCGGAGCGCGGCGCCCCGCCCGTGCCCGCCGCGGCGGCCCTCGCCGAGTCCCTGCGCCGGTCGACGGAGCGGGGTGCGAAGGAGGTGCGGGAGCGCAGGGAGCCGCACTGGGACGACCTGCGCGAGACGGTCACGGCCTGGTCGGCGCAGCCGCCGGACCACTTCCTGCTCCACAAGGGCGCCGCCCTGCTCCTGGAGTGCCTGGAGGAGCTCACGACGGCCCTCATGGGGTCGGCGCGGCACGGATGAGCTCCTCGGGGGGAGGGTGACCCATCTCTCCTCCCCATTGTTGGCAATGGGATTCGTTTTCACTTACTCTGCATGGCATGGCACGCAATGAACTCCGCCCCGTCCTGAAGCTCCGGTCCACCGCGGGGACCGGATTCACCTACGTCACCCGCAAGAACCGCCGCAACGACCCCGACCGTCTCACCCTGCGCAAGTTCGACCCGGTCGCCGGCCGGCACGTCGACTTCCGAGAGGAGCGCTGACCTCCCCGCAGTCACGGCTCCGGTGGGGATACCCGCCGGTAGAACTCTCCGTCGCGTAGCCGCTACGCCACCCCCTGTGCACGTGCATCTGCTCATGCATCGGCATATGAACACAGCTATGATCCGAGGAAGTTGACACCTGCACCAAGCAACTCGGGGAGCTACCAGTGCATCATGCGCATCACGCGTACAACGGCATGGCGGCCACGGAGCTGCGAGGAGTCGTGTGGCAGAAGAGCCGGCACAGTAACTCCCAGGGATCCTGCGTGGAGTTCGCCAAACTGCCGGGGGGCGACGTCGCCGTGCGCAACTCGCGCCACCCCGACGGCCCCGCCCTCGTCTACACGCCCGCGGAGATAGAGGCACTCCTGCTGGGCGTCAAGGACGGGGAGTTCGACCACCTGGTGTGAGCGCGAAGGCATACGAGAAGGGCCCCGGCGTCATGCGCCGGGGCCCTTCCTTCGTACCGCTCACGAGGGCTGCTGGTCCGGTCCGATCCGGAACAGCGCCCACACCACCTTGCCCTGGAGTGTCCCGGCGAGCGGGTGCCAGCCCCAGCTGTCGCTGAACGAGTCCACCAGGAAGAGACCGCGTCCCGACTCGGCGGAGAAGTCCTCCTCGCCGCCGCGCGCCTCCGGGCTCTCCCGGCTGGGGTCGCGCACGGCGCACACCAGGCGCGAGGCCCAGCGCATCAGGTGCAGCCGGACCGGCGGGTTCTGGCCTTCTCCCTGCGGCGCGTCGGCGGGTACGGCGTGCCGCAGCGCGTTGGTGACGAGTTCGGAGACGACCAGGGCCACGTCGTCGAAACGCTCCGTCAGTTCCCAGCGGTCGAGCGTGGCACTGGTGAACTTGCGGGCCCCGCGCACGGCTTCGTACCGGGCGGGCAGGGCGCAGGAGGCGGAGGTGGAGACGGCGCCGGGATCGATCGGCGGAAGGCCCTGCCGTAACGGCTCGAGCACGGTCGATCCATTCGTCCCCATGCGAGGCACTCCCGGGAATCGCGACTGTGGTGCGACAACACGACAACACGAACGAGTACGCGGCTGCGCGGGCTCCATGGTTCCCAATGCGCCCACGGGATGCAAGGGCAGATGCACGTGCACGCGCCGGACCTGTCCGTCCCCGTGCCGAATCTGTGCATAAGTCGTCCACCCGATGAGGGGAACTTTCCGCGATCCGCGCGCACTGTGCCCACACTGTGCGCGCGGATGCCCGGAAGTCGCCGCCTTTCCGTAATCGAATGTGTACGCGCTGAAGCGTTTGATGGCAGAATCCGGGGCTCGACGGGGGCTCGACACCGTGAAGGGGAGGCGAAGAGCCGTGACCGCAGGCGAATCGAGCGGAGCGAGCGGGAGCGTGGTGCGGCGCATCCTGCTGGGCTCCCAGCTGAGGCGGCTGCGCGAGTCGCGCGGGATCACCCGCGAGGCTGCCGGTTATTCGATCCGTGCGTCCGAATCCAAGATCAGCCGTATGGAGTTGGGAAGGGTGAGCTTCAAGGCCAGGGACGTCGAGGATCTGCTCACCCTCTACGGGGTCGGGGACGAGGCCGAGCGCGGCGCGCTCCTCGGGCTCGCCCGCGAGGCCAACGTCGCCGGCTGGTGGCACAGCTTCGGCGACGTCCTGCCCGGCTGGTTCCAGACGTACATCGGCCTGGAGGGCGCCGCCTCCCTCATCCGCGTCTACGAAGTGCAGTTCGTCCACGGCCTGTTGCAGACCGAGGACTACGCCCAGGCCGTCGTCACCCGCGGCATGCCCGAGGCCTCGCGCGCCGAGATCGACCGCCGGGTCGCCCTGCGCCTGGAGCGCCAGAAGATCCTGGTCTCCGAGCGCGCCCCGCAGTTCCACGCCGTCCTCGACGAGGCCGCGCTGCGCCGCCCCTACGGCGACCGGTCGGTCATGCGGGGGCAGTTGAGGCACCTCATCGAGATCTCCGAGCACCCGGGCGTCACGCTCCAGATCATGCCCTTCAGCTACGGCGGTCATGCCGGCGAGAGCGGCGCCTTCACGATGCTGAGCTTCCCCGAGTCCGACCTCTCCGACGTCGTCTACCTCGAACAGCTCACCAGCGCCCTCTACCTCGACAAGCGCGAGGAGGTCGCCCAGTACCAGCGGGTGATGGAGAAGCTCCAGAAGGACGGTCCGGATCCGGCCGAAAGCCGGGACCTTCTCCGGGGGCTCCTCCAACTCTCCTGAGACGTCAGTACGATGACGCCACATCAGTCGCACTGCAGGTAGCGGGTAGAGGGGTCTTCAACCATGTCGCACTTCACCGACCTGGCCCACCAGTACATCGACGGCGAGTGGAAGCCCGGCAGCGGTTCGTGGGACATCATCGACTTCAACCCGTACACCGGGGAGAAGCTGGCGTCGATCACCGTCGCGACCGCCGACGAGGTCGACCGCGCCTACCGGGCCGCCGAGCGCGCCCAGACCGCGTGGGCCGAGACCAACCCGTACACCCGCCGGCTCGTCTTCGAGCGCGCACTGCGGATCGTCGAGGACCGCGAGGAGGAGATCGCCGAGACGATCGTCGCCGAGCTCGGCGGCACCCGGCTCAAGGCGGCCTTCGAGCTGCACCTCGCCAAGGAGTTCCTGCGCGAGGCGATCCAGCTGGCGCTGCGCCCCGAGGGCCGCATCCTGCCGTCCCCGGTGGACGGCAAGGAGAACCGGGTCTACCGCGTCCCGGTCGGTGTCGTCGGCGTCATCTCCCCCTTCAACTTCCCCTTCCTCCTCTCGATCAAGTCGGTCGCGCCCGCGCTCGCGCTGGGCAACGCCGTCGTCCTCAAGCCGCACCAGAACACCCCGATCTGCGGCGGCACGCTGGTCGCGAAGGTCCTGGAGGAGGCCGGTCTGCCGGCCGGCCTGCTGAACGTCGTGGTCACCGACATCGCCGAGATAGGCGACGCGCTCCTGACCCACCCGGTCCCGAAGGTCATCTCCTTCACCGGCTCCGACAAGGTCGGCCGCCACGTCGCCACGGTCTGCGCGCAGAACTTCAAGCACGCCGTGCTCGAACTCGGCGGCAACAGCGCCCTGATCGTCCTCGACGACGCCGACGTCGACTACGCGGTGGACGCGGCCGTCTTCAGCCGCTTCGTGCACCAGGGCCAGGTCTGCATGGCCGCCAACCGCATCCTGGTGGACCGCACCCTGGAGGAGGAGTTCACCGAGAAGTTCGTGGCGAAGGTGAAGACCCTCCGCGTCGGCGACCCGGCCGACCCCGCCACCCACATCGGCCCCCTCATCAACTCCCAGCAGGCGGAGTCCGTCTCCTCGCTCGTCGACCAGACGGTGGCGGCCGGCGCGACGGCCCTGCTGCACGGCACGGTCGACGGCAACCTCGTCTCCCCGTCCGTCCTCACCGGCCTCGCCGCCGACGCCCCGGTCCTGAGCCAGGAGATCTTCGGCCCGGTCGCGCTGATCGTCCCCTTCGACGGCGAGGAGGAGGCCGTACGGATCGCCAACGACACGCCGTACGGGCTCAGCGGCGCCGTCCACACCGGGGACGTCGAGCGGGGCGTACGGGTCGCCAAGCGCATCCACACCGGCATGATCCACATCAACGACGGCACCGTGCACGACGAGCCGATCGTGCCCTTCGGCGGCGAGAAGCACTCGGGCGTGGGGCGGCTCAACGGCGAGGCGATGGTGGAGGTCTTCACCACCCAGAAGTGGATCTCGATCCAGCACGGCCGCAGCCGCTTCCCGTTCTGATCCCTCCCGATCCGCTCTTTAGGACAGTCTCTGTCCGCAAGGGTCCGTAGCGTGTTCCGTGTCGAAGAAGCCACAGCTACGTAAGGCGGAGATCATGGTTGCCCTTGTTCCCACGGAGGCCCACGGCGACGAGCGCGGCGCGTTCCTCAACTTCGTCGAGGCCCAGCGCGCGGCGCTCCGCCGCTCGCTCCTCGGGCTCACCGAGAAGCAGGCGGCGAGCCGCCCCAGCGCCAGCGAGCTCAGCCTCTCCGGCCTGCTCAAGCACGTCGCCGAGGTGGAGCTGAACTGGCTGCGCCTGGCCCAGCAGCGGCCGAACGAGCGGCAGCGCACCGAGGAGACCTGGGGCGAGGCCTTCCGGCTCGTGGACGGCGAGACGGTCCCGGACGTCGTCGCGTTCTGGGAGGACGTGGCGAAGCAGACGGAGGAGTTCGTCCGCTCCGTGCCGAGCCTGGACGACACCTTCCCGCTGCCGCCCGCGCCCTGGTTCCCGAAGGACGGGCGGGTGTCGGTGCGCTGGATGCTGCTGCACCTGGTCCAGGAGATGGGTCGGCACGCCGGCCACGCGGACATCGTCCGGGAGTCCCTGGACGGCAAGGGCTCGTTCGACCTGATCGCGGAGGAGAACGGCACCGCTTAGTCAAGATTGACTAACATGGGGGCATGTCGGCGATCCGTCTTCTCGTCCTGGGCGCGGTCAAACAGCACGGCCGCGCCCACGGCTACCAGGTACGCAACGACCTGGAGTACTGGGGCGCGCACGAGTGGTCCCACGCCAAACCCGGCTCGATCTACCACGCGCTGAAGCAGATGGCGAAGCAGGGGCTGCTGCACGCGCACGAGGTCGCGCCGAGCACGGTGGGCGGGCCGCCGCGCGTCGAGTACGAGCTGACGGAGGCCGGTACGGAGGAGTACTTCGCGCTGCTGCGCGAGGCGCTGACCACGTACGACCAGAAGACGGACGTCCTGTCGGCGGCCATCGGCTTCATGGTGGACCTGCCCCGCGAGGAGGCCGTGGAGCTGCTGCGCCGGCGGGTGAGGGGGCTCGACGAGTGGCGGGCGGAGGTCACCGGGTACTACACGCCGGAGGGCGGTCCGGAGCAGCTCGGGCACATCGGCGAGATCATGCACTTCTGGGTCCACTCGGCGGACGCCGGCAAGGAGTGGACGCTGGGCCTGATCGAGCGGATCGAGGGCGGGGCGTACGTGTTCGCGGGCGAGGGCGAGCCCTTCGTCGGGGTGCTCGCGGAGGGCGAGGAGAACCCGTACGCGAACCCGTAGGGGACCTGGCGCCGCGGCCGGCCGGGTGGTCAGCGCAGGGCGTTGCCCTGGTGGTCGAGTTCGAGCTGCGGGCGGCCGGTGACGATCAGCCAGGCGGGGAGCGAGGCCAGGCAGAGCAGGGCGAGCATCGCGGGGGAGGCGGCGAGGACGGCGCCCGTGAAGAGGCTGATCCAGCCCTGCCGGGTGGTGGCGAGCAGGACGCCGAGGACGGCGGAGGAGACGGCGACGGCCGGATGGACCTCGGGGACGAGGGCCTGGGCGAGCAGCCCGAAGGCGGCGCCGACGAAGACGGCGGGGAAGATCCGGCCGCCCCGGAAGCCGCAGGAGGCGGCGACGACGAGGGCGAGGAGTTTGACGACGGCGAACTTCGCGAGTTCGCCGGAGGACCAGCCGCCGATCGAGGCGGCGAGCTCCTTGGTCTCCTCCAGCCCCTTGAAGAGGGTCAGGTGCCCGCCCAGGGCGCCCAGGAGGCCGAGGACGAGGCCGCCGAGGGGCAGCATCAGCATGGGGTGCCGCAGACGCCGGAAGGCGGCGTGGACGTGGGGGAAGAGGTAGCAGGAGGCGAGGCCGAAGACGGCCGCGGCGGAGGCGATGACCAGAGCCGCGAGGAGGTCGCCGAAGCCGGGATCGGTCAGCGGCGGGAGTCCCATGTCGAAGCTGGGCTCGGCGAGCAGCTGGGTGGTCATCGCGCCGGTGCCCGCGGCGGCGAGCGGGGCGAAGAGCCGGTCCCAGAGGGAGCCGCGGCCCGGCCGGCCGACGAGGGCCTCGGAGATGACGAGGGCGGCCGCCACGGGGGTGCCGAAGAGGGCGCCGATGGTGGCGGCCGAGGCGAGCGCGACCCAGGAGGCGCCCGGCACGGAGGGGGCCGCCCTGTGGCCGAGCCAGTAGGTGAGGGCGATGTTGGCGGCGATGATCGGGTTCTCGGGGCCGAGGCTGACGCCGCCGGCCAGCGTGAGGGTGCTCGCGAGCAGCACCCCCGGCACCACGCCGGGGGAGAGCGGTGCCTCGCCGAGCCCCTCGGAGGCCGGGTCGGGTCCGGCGTGGCCGGGCACCTTCCACACGACGAGGCCCACGGCGATGCCCGCCGCCGTGAGCATGACGATCATCCAGAGGGAGGAGTAGTTCCCGATGCCGAGCGCGTCCGGCAGGTCGTTCCAGAGCACGTGCTGGAACTCCTCGGCGAGGGCGCTGATCCCCAGGAACAGAAGGCTCGCCCCCACCCCGACGAGCAGGGCGGGCAGGACCTGGGAGAGCAGGAGCCGGGCGGGCGCCTTCACGGGAGGCGGAGCATGATCGGTGGCCACCGCCCCACCATAAGTGAGCAAAAGAGACACAACGCCCCGAACCGCTCGCCGAGGGCGGCGAGGCCAACACCCGGGCGGGCACTTGCACCTCACGTCGCGTCAGGACCCAGGCTGAACGGCGTACCGACTGAGAAAGGGCGGACGGCCGATGGGCTACTCCGTGGGACAGGTGGCCGGCTTCGCCGGGGTCACGGTGCGCACCCTGCACCACTACGACGCGATCGGGCTGCTCTCGCCGAGCGGCCGCAGCACGGCGGGCCACCGCCGCTACGACGACGCGGACCTCGACCGGCTCCAGCAGATCCTGTTCTACCGGGAGCTCGGCTTCCCCCTCGAAGAGGTCGCCGTCCTCCTCGACGACCCGCACGCCGACCCGCAGGAGCACCTGCGGCGCCGGCACACGCTGCTGACCGCGCGGATCGGCGAGCTCCAGAGGATGGCGGCGGCCGTCGAGCACGCCATGGAGGCGAAGAAGATGGGCATCAACCTCACGCCCGAGGAGAAGTTCGAGGTCTTCGGGGACAAGGACCCCGAACGGTTCGCGGAGGAGTCCGCCCGCCGCTGGGGCGGCACACACTCCCACGAGCAGGCCCAGGCCCGCGCCGCCGCGTACGGCAAGGAGGACTGGCAGCGGATGAAGGACGAGGTGGACGCCTGGGGCGCCGCCTACGCCGCCCTGATGGACGAGGGCCGGGACCCGGGGTCCGAGGAGGCGATGGACCTCGCCGAGGCCCACCGCCGCCACCTCACCACCTGGTTCTTCGACTGCCACCCCAGGACCCATGTGGAGCTCGCCGAGATGTACGTCGCCGACGAGAACTTCCACGCGTTCTACGAGTCGATCCACCCCGGCCTCCCCGAGCACCTGCGGGAGGCCGTCCGGGCGAACGCCGACCGCCGGGCCGCCTGACGGTCGCCGGACGCCGGACGCCGGACGCCGGACGCCAGTCGCCGGGTGGCCTGACGTACGCCGGGCCGCCTGACGGACACCGGACACCGGACCACCTGACGGACGCCGGTCGCCGGACGCCGGACGCCGGGCCGCCTGACGAACGGCGCCCGGCACCGTACGAGAACCCCGCCTCAGGCGCGCGGCGCGATCACCACCGCCGTGCCGTACGCGCACACCTCCGTGCCCACGTCCGCCGCTTCCGTCACGTCGAAGCGGAACATGAGCACCGCGTTCGCGCCGCGCGCCTTCGCCTGCTCCACCAGACGCTCCATCGCCTGGTTGCGGGTCTGCACGAGGGTCTTCGTCAGGCCCTTCAGCTCACCGCCGATCATCGACTTCAGCCCCGCGCCGATCTGACTGCCCAGATGGCGGGAGCGGACGGTGAGCCCGAAGACCTCACCGATCACCTGCCGGACCTCGAAACCCGGCACGTCGTTCGTCGTCACGACCAGCACGTCGGGGTGCGGTCCCTGACCGCCCCCGTACTCCTCGATGCCCATCGGCATGCACCTCCTGACCCCCAAGCCTCGGGCCGACGCGGCGGGTCCGCATCCCGTGGAGCCGGGTGGAACCGGGCGCTCCCGGCCCGCGTTGATAGCTTGGGGCCAGCCGTCCCCCAAGCCCCCACCGACCGCAGGAGCCCGGAACCCGTGAACACGCTTGCCCTCGGACCGAGCTGGCTGGACCCGGACTATCTGATCCAGACCTTTGGTCTGATCGGTGTCCTGGTCATCGTCTTCGCCGAGTCCGGCCTCCTCATCGGGTTCTTCCTGCCCGGCGACTCACTGCTCTTCACCACCGGCCTGCTCGTCACCACCGGCAAGCTCGACACACCGCTGTGGCTGGTGTGCACCCTGGTGGTGGCCGCCGCCGTCCTCGGCGACCAGGTCGGCTACCTCTTCGGCCGGAAGGTCGGCCCCTCCCTCTTCAAGCGCCCCGACTCCAAGCTCTTCAAGCAGGAGAACGTCGAGAAGGCGCACGAATTCTTCGAGAAGCACGGCCCGAAGTCGCTGATCCTGGCCCGCTTCGTGCCCATCGTCCGGACGTTCACGCCGATCATCGCCGGCGTGAGCCGGATGAACTACCGCTCGTTCATCATCTTCAACCTCATCGGCGGCCTGCTGTGGGGCGCGGGCGTGACCCTGCTCGGCGCCTCCCTCGGCAAGGTCGAGTTCGTCCACAAGCACATCGAGCTGATCCTCGTCGGGATCGTCCTGATCTCCGTGATCCCCGTCGCGATCGAGCTCCTCCGCGCCCGCTCCCAGTCGAAGAAGAACCAGGCCCGCAGCGACCACGACGCCCCCGGCACCCCGAACCCCCCGGGCTCCCGGGGCCGCCACGCCAAGCGATAGCAGCCGCTAGAAGCCCCGGGTGCGCTTCGCCGCGCGCCGTGCCGCCGCCGCGCCCGGGGCCTGCATGAACAGGCGGGCCAGCTCGCTCCCCAGGTTCACGCCGATCGCGATCGCCAGGGCGAGCGCCGCCGCCTTCGCGAGCGAGGCGAAACCCTGGTCCAGATTGTGCTGGGCGATCGCGAGCACCCCGAAGTACGTCGCCGAACCGGGCAGCAGCGGCCCGATCGCCGCCGTCACGTACGGCAGCGACGAGGTGTGGTGATAGCGGGCGATCAGCTGCCCGAAGAGACCCACCAGACCGGCCGCCACCGCCGTCGCCATCACCGCCGACGCCTCGGCGGTCACCGCGATCGACGCGTACACCACCCACGCCACCCCGCCGTTCAGCGTCGCGAAGAGCACCGTCGCCCGCGACTGCTGCAGCAGGATCGCGAAGGTCGCGCACAGCACCATCGACGCCAGGATCTGCACCACCGGCCGCTCCACCGGCCGCATCACCCCCTCCGGGTTCAGCTGCGCGTCGAACTGCACCGCCACGTACAGCACCGACAGCACGCCCACCACGATCGCCACGAAGAAGTACGCGACCTCGAGCAGCCGGGCCGAGGCCGTGATGTAGAAACCGGTCAGACCGTCCTGCACGGCCGCGACGAGCGCCCGCCCCGGAATCAGCGCGAACAGCCCACCGGTGATCACCGCCGAAGGACGCAGATCCGCGTGCAGCAGCGTCAGGAGCACCCCCATCGCCGCCGGCGGCATCGCCGCCACCAGGAACTGGTAGAACTCCGGCATCCCGCGCCCCGCGAACAACCACGCCAGCCGGTCGCCGAGGACCGCGCCGAGCGCCGCCACGAAGAAGACCGTCGGACCACCGCCGAGCAGCACCGAGGCCGCACCGGCCAGGACACCGGCCGCCGTCGTCAGGGCCCAGCCCGGATACGGATGCCGGTTCCGCCGGATCTCCGCGAGCCGCCGGTACGCCTCCTCCGGCGTCACCTCGTGCGCCTGCGCGTTGATGTCCGCCAGCAGCTGGTAGACGGCCGCGAGCCGCGTGTAGTCCGTGCCCCGGCGGCGCACCGTCCGGTTCGCCGTGACCGGATCGTCCACCAGCGAGGGCTGATAGGTGACGGACAGCAACGTGAAGGTGACCGTCGGCTCCACCCGGTCCAGACCGTACGAACGGCAGATCGCGAACATCGCCGCCTCGACGTCCTCCGCGCCCTCCCCGCCCGCGAGCAGCAGCTCGCCGATGCGCAGGGTCAGGTCGAGCACACGCGGCACCGAGGGCCCGGACTCGTCCTCCTTGCGGAGCGCCTCCGGCACCGGCCGCTCACCCACCGGCAGCCGCAGCATCGTCCGCATCCGGTCCTGCCACGGCGCGTCCTGCGAGAGCCGCACCAGCGGCACCCCGTACGCCGGGGTGAACGCGGGCGGCGAGTCCTTCGCCGAATAGGTCGCCGGCGGGGCGAACGCCGAACCCTCCGGCTCCTGCGGCGGCTCCGGCACCAGACCGGGCGGAAGGGCGAACTCCGAGGTCGGGTGCTCCTCCTCGGCCGGCACGGGCTGCTCCACCCCCGCCGGCGGCACGAACGCGCTCCGCGCCTCGTCCGACTGCGGCTTCCGGTCCTCAGGAGCACCGTCCTCCGGCTCCGCCACCACTCTCTCCGCCCTCATCCCCGGGGAATCCTGGATTCCAGTATGAAGGTGCGACAGACACGCGAAAGGCGGTGCACCCCCAAGAGGTGCACCGCCTTCACATCAGCCCGGGCCCAGGGGCTCAGTGGCCGCCCTGCTCCTTGGCACGCGCGTACGACTTCTCGATCTCGGCCTCGGCCTCGGCGCGACCGACCCAGTCGGCACCCTCGACCGACTTGCCCGGCTCCAGGTCCTTGTAGACCTCGAAGAAGTGCTGGATCTCCAGGCGGTCGAACTCCGCCACGTGGTGGATGTCCCGCAGGTGCTCCATGCGCGGGTCCGTCGCCGGCACGCACAGCAGCTTGTCGTCGCCGCCGGCCTCGTCCGTCATGCGGAACATGCCGATGGCGCGGCACTTGATCAGACAGCCCGGGAAGGTGGGCTCGTCGAGGATCACGAGCGCGTCCAGCGGGTCGCCGTCCTCACCCAGGGTGTTCTCGACGTAGCCGTAGTCGGTCGGGTAGGCCGTCGAGGTGAAGAGACGACGGTCCAGGCGGATGCGACCGGTCTCGTGGTCGACCTCGTACTTGTTCCGCGATCCCTTCGGGATCTCGATGAGAACGTCGAACTCCACGGGTGGCTCCTCCTGAATCAACACAAGTGAATGCTCGCGACGACGCGCGGTGATTAAGTGTCCCTCACGCACGTGTGTGATCGCGAAAGGGGCTGGTCAGCAATGCCGGAGCCGAGGACGTGGCAGCTCACGGCGGGCTCCGCCGCCCTCGGTCTCGCCCTGGCCGCCGTGGCGGTGACCGCGGCCGGACCGTGGGACGGAGGCCAGCGTACGGCCGAGCGGGCCCGCGCCGCCGCCCCCACGACGGGTGGCACGCATCACGCCCCGCCCCCCGCCCCCGCCGCACCCCGCCGCCCCGCGCCCGCCCCCAGCGCCCCCGGCGTCCTCACCGCCCTCCACGCCCCGGCCCCCACCACGCGCACCACCGACCTCGCCGCCGTCCTCGTCCCCCTCCTCGCCGACCCCGGCCTCGGCACGCTCCGCACCGCCTCCGTCGTCGACACCGCCACCGGAAAACAGCTGTACGGCGAGGGCGCCACCACCCCCATGACCCCCGCCTCCACCGTCAAGATCGCCACCACCGCGGCCGCGCTCTCCGCCCTCGGCCCCGACCACCGCATCCCCACCACCGTCACCGCCGCCCCCGACGGCAGAAGCATCACCCTCACCGGCGGCGGCGACCCCACCCTCGACCCCGCCCGCCTGGGGACCCTCGCCACCGACACCGCCCACGCCCTCAAGACCCGCGGCCACACCTCCGTACGCCTCGCCTACGACACGAGCCTCTACCGGGGCCCCGCACTCCACCCCATCGGCCCCAACGAGAACCTCGCCCCCGTCGTCGCCCTCATGACCCGCGAAGGCCGCCTCGACGACAGCACCGACGGCCCCGCCCCCCGCACCCCCGACCCCGCCGGCGACACCGCCACCGCCTTCGCCCGGCTCCTCACCGAGGCCGGCATCACCGTCACCGGCAACCCCGCCCCCGGACCCACCCCCAAGACCGCCCCCCTCGCCCGCACCGAATCCGCCCCCCTCGCCGACCTCGTCGAACACACCCTCACCCACAGCGACAACGACCTCGCCGAGGCCCTCGCCCGACAGACCGCCCTCGCCCGCAAGCAGCCCGCCAGCTTCCAGGGCGCCGAGAAGGCCGTACACGACGAGCTCGCCCGCCTCCGCCTCCCCGTCACCGGCGCCCGATTCGCCGACGGCAGCGGACTCGACCGCCGCGACCGCGTCTCCGCCGCCCTCCTCACCGGCCTCCTCACCCGAGCGGCCGACCCCACCCGCCCCGCCCTGCGCCCCCTCCTCACCGGACTGCCCGTCGGCGGCTTCACCGGCACCCTCGCCGGCCGCTTCGACACCGCCCCCGCGGGCGCCGGACTCGTCCGCGCCAAGACCGGCACCCTCACCGGCGTCAACACACTCGCCGGAACCGTCGTCACCCCCGACGGACACCTCCTCGCCTTCGCGTTCCTCGCCGGCCACACCCCCTCCCCGTACGAGGCACAGCCCGCCCTGGACCGGCTCTCCGCCGCCCTCGCCGGCCAGAAGTGACCACCGACCCACCCCCCGCCCACCCGTGTCCGAACCGCACCGAACCCTGACCGAACAGGCGCCGAACCCGTACGGTTGACGCATGACGAGCATCGGTGGCGCAGGCACATCCGGGATGGTCGACTGGAACCTCGCGGTCGCGACCGCGACCCGCCTCGTGCGGCCCGGACCCGAAGTCAGCCGCGACGAGGCCCGCGAGGTCGTCGCCGAACTCCGCAGACACGCCAAAGCCTCCGAGGAACACGTCCGCGCCTACACCCGGATGATCCCCGAAGGCACCGAACCCCACGACACCCCCGTCCTCGTCGTCGACCGCGCCGGCTGGATCAAAGCCAACGTCGCCGGCTTCCGCGAACTCCTCACCCCCCTCCTCGGCAAGATGCAGGAACGCCGCTCCACCACCCCCGGCAGCTCCGTCCTCGGCGCCGTCGGCGGCAAGGTCACCGGCGTCGAACTCGGCATGCTGCTCTCCTTCCTCGCCTCCCGCATCCTCGGCCAGTACGAGACCTTCGCCCCCGCCACCCGCGACCTCCCCGCCGGCGCCAACGGCGGCGGACGCCTCCTCCTCGTCGCCCCCAACATCGTCCACGTCGAACGAGAACTCGACGTCTCCCCCCACGACTTCCGGCTCTGGGTCTGCCTCCACGAAGAGACCCACCGCACCCAGTTCACCGCCGTCCCCTGGCTGCGCGACCACCTCCAGGGCGAAATCCAGTCGTTCCTCGCCGCCACCGACGTCGACCCCGGCACCGTCGTCGAACGCCTCCGCGAAGCCGTCCAGACCCTCACCGGCGGCCGCCCCGAAGGAGAAGAGGGCGAACCCGCCCCCTCCCTCGTCGAACTCGTCCAGACCCCCGAACAACGCGAGATCCTCGGCCGCCTCACCGCCGTCATGTCACTCCTCGAAGGCCACGCCGACTACGTCATGGACGGCGTCGGACCCCAGGTCGTCCCCTCCGTCACCGAGATCCGCGAGAAATTCCAGGCCCGCCGCGCCCGCGGCGCCTCCCGCCTCGACCTCGCCCTGCGCAGACTCCTCGGCCTCGACGCCAAACTCCGCCAGTACCGCGACGGCGAACGCTTCGTCCGCGCCGTCGTCGACCAGGTCGGCATGGACGGCTTCAACCGCGTCTGGACCTCACCCAACACACTCCCCACCAAGGCCGAGATCGCGGCACCCACCGACTGGATCGCGAGGGTGCACCGTAAAGCAGACTCCTGAGACAGATGCGGCACACGACACGGGAACACGTCAGAACACCCCACCAATCACCCATCCGAGGGACCCTGACCATGGGGTGAGGCGTGCAATGCTCGGGTAACGGCCGGGTTTCTGTCACCATCGACGCACTCTGAGTGACCGAACCCCCCTTTCCGACCGTTAAGACACCGACCGAGGCACCCCACCCCCATCACGAAGGGCACCGGACATGGGTCCCCATCCTGCGGTCGCGGCGATACGCCTGGCGGTCCGCCGCGTACTCCACGACGTCCTCACCGACCACACCACCGACCACGAACCACTCGTCCTCGTCGCCTGCTCCGGCGGCGCCGACTCCATGGCACTCGCCTCCGCCCTCGCCTTCGAGGCCCGCAAACTCCCCGTACGCGCCGGCGGCATCACCGTCGACCACGGCCTCCAGGACGGCTCCGACACCCGAGCCACCGAGGTCGCCGCACGCATGACCGCCCTCGGCCTCACCCCCGCCGAAGCCGTCACCGTCACCGTCGGCCGCGAAGGAGGACCCGAAGCCGCCGCCCGCGACGCCCGGTACGCCGCCCTCGACGCCGCCGCCGAACGCCACGGCGCCACCGCCGTCCTCCTCGGCCACACCCGAGACGACCAGGCCGAGACCGTCCTCCTCGGCCTCGCCCGCGGCTCCGGCATCCGCTCCCTCTCCGGCATGGCCGCCGTCTCCGGCACCTCCGGCCGCTACCGCCGCCCCTTCCTCCAGCTCGACCGCCAGACCGTCCGCAAAGCCTGCATCGCACAAGAACTCGCCGTCTGGGACGACCCCCACAACAGCGACCCCGCCTACACCCGCTCCCGGCTCCGCCACGAAGGCCTCCCCGCCCTCGAAAAAGCCCTCGGCAAAGGCGTCGTCGAAGCCCTCGCCCGAACGGCCCAGCTCTCCCGCGACGACGCCGACGCCCTCGACACCTGGGCCGCCGACGCCGAGACCGCCGTACGCGACGAGGCGGGCGCCCTCGAATGCGCCAAACTCCACGGGCTGCCCCCCGCCGTACGCCGCCGAGTCCTGCGCCGCGCCGTCATCGCCGAGGGCGCCCCCGCCGGCTCCCTCTTCGCCCGCCACATCGAAGAAGTCGACCGACTCATCACCGGCTGGCGCGGCCAAGGAGCCATCAACCTGCCCGGCAGAGTCGAAGCCCGCCGCCAGGGTGGCAGACTGGTCATCCGGCAAGGCTGACGCACGCTGCAACGAAAGTGACCCGGGTGAACGAGAAGGACATGGGCACCGACCTCCAGTCGGTACTCATCACCAAGGAAGAGATCGACGCCAAGCTGGCAGAGCTGGCCGCGAAGATCGACGCGGAATACGCGGGCAAGGACCTGCTCATCGTCGGCGTCCTCAAGGGCGCCGTGATGGTGATGGCGGATCTGGCACGCGCCCTTTCCACCCCCGTCACCATGGACTGGATGGCCGTCTCCTCCTACGGCGCCGGCACCCAGTCCTCCGGCGTCGTCCGCATCCTCAAGGACCTCGACACCGACATCAAGGGCAAGCACGTCCTGATCGTCGAGGACATCATCGACTCCGGCCTGACCCTGTCCTGGCTGCTGTCGAACCTCGGCTCCCGCGAGCCCGCCTCCCTCGAGGTGTGCACCCTCCTGCGCAAGCCGGAGGCCGCCAAGGTCGCCATCGACGTCAAGTGGATCGGCTTCGACATCCCCAACGAGTTCGTCGTCGGCTACGGCCTCGACTACGCCGAGAAGTACCGGAACCTTCCGTTCGTCGGCACGCTCGCCCCCCACGTCTACGGCGGCTGAGCCCTCGGCAGCACCGGGAACCCGCACCGCCTTCCCTCCGTTGAACCACGGGAAGGCGGTCGCGGGCGACGATGCTGAGGTACCGTCCGAAGAACAGCTTTTTCACACAGCAGCACTCACAGCAGCATTTTCCTACGGGCAGGAGGGACGGAGCGTCATCGCTCCGTATGGATGGACGTGAAGCGATACTTCCGTGGGCCGGTCATGTGGATCGTGCTGGCCGTCCTCGCCGTGGTCGTGCTGATGCAGGTCGTCGGCTCGTCCGAGGGCTACAAGACGGTGGACACCGGCCAGGTCGTCCAGGCGATCGACAAGAACCAGGTCAAGCAGGCAAAACTCACCACCGGTGATGAGCAGCTCATCAAGATCGACCTCATCGACGGTCAGAAGATCAACAAGAGCGACAAGCTCCAGGCCAGCTACATCGGCAGCCAGGGCGTGGACCTCGCCGACAAGCTCCAGGAGAAGTTCGAGGCCGGACAGATCGAGAAGGGCTACACCGTCTCCCCGACGAAGCAGTCGCCCTTCGTCTCGATCCTGCTCTCGCTCCTCCCCTTCGTCCTCATCGTGGTCGTCTTCCTCTTCCTGATGAACCAGATGCAGGGCGGCGGCTCCCGCGTCATGCAGTTCGGCAAGTCCAAGGCGAAGCTCATCACCAAGGACACGCCGAAGACCACGTTCGCCGACGTCGCCGGCGCGGACGAGGCCGTCGAGGAACTCCACGAGATCAAGGAATTCCTCCAGGAGCCCGCCAAGTTCCAGGCCGTCGGCGCCAAGATCCCCAAGGGCGTCCTGCTCTACGGCCCGCCCGGAACCGGCAAGACGCTCCTCGCGCGCGCCGTCGCCGGCGAGGCCGGGGTGCCGTTCTACTCGATCTCCGGCTCCGACTTCGTCGAGATGTTCGTCGGCGTCGGCGCCAGCCGCGTCCGCGACCTCTTCGAGCAGGCCAAGGCCAACGCCCCGGCGATCGTCTTCGTCGACGAGATCGACGCGGTCGGCCGCCACCGCGGCGCCGGCCTCGGCGGCGGCCACGACGAGCGCGAGCAGACGCTCAACCAGCTCCTCGTCGAGATGGACGGCTTCGACGTCAAGGGCGGCGTCATCCTGATCGCCGCCACCAACCGACCCGACATCCTCGACCCGGCGCTCCTGCGCCCCGGCCGCTTCGACCGGCAGATCGCCGTCGACCGCCCCGACATGCAGGGCCGCCTGGAGATCCTCAAGGTCCACCAGAAGGGCAAGCCGGTCGCCCCGGACGTCGACCTCGGCGCCGTCGCCCGACGCACCCCCGGCTTCACCGGCGCGGACCTCTCCAACGTCCTCAACGAGGCAGCGCTCCTCACCGCGCGCGGCGATCAGAAGCTGATCGACAACCACGCGCTCGACGAGGCGATCGACCGCGTGGTCGCGGGCCCGCAGAAGCGGACCCGGATCATGTCGGACAAGGAGAAGAAGATCACCGCGTACCACGAGGGCGGCCACGCCCTCGTCGCGGCGGCCTCCCCCAACTCCGACCCCGTCCACAAGATCACCATCCTGTCCCGCGGCCGCGCCCTGGGCTACACGATGGTCCTGCCGGACGAGGACAAGTACTCGACCACCCGCAACGAGATGCTCGACCAGCTCGCGTACATGCTGGGCGGCCGCGCGGCCGAGGAGCTCGTCTTCCACGACCCGACCACGGGCGCGGCGAACGACATCGAGAAGGCCACCGCCACCGCCCGCGCCATGGTCACGCAGTACGGCATGACCGAGCGGCTCGGCGCCATCAAGTTCGGCGGCGACAACACCGAGCCCTTCCTCGGCCGCGAGATGGCGCACCAGCGCGACTACTCCGAAGAAGTCGCCGCGCTGGTCGACGAAGAGGTCAAGAAGCTCATCGAGACCGCCCACAACGAGGCCTGGGAGATCCTCGTCGAGAACCGCGACGTCCTCGACAACCTGGTCCTCGCCCTCCTGGAGAAGGAGACGCTGGGCAAGGAGGAGATCGCCGAGATCTTCGCCCCCATCGTCAAGCGCCCGGCCCGCCCGGCCTGGACCGGCTCCAGCCGCCGCACCCCGTCCACGCGTCCGCCGGTGCTCTCCCCCAAGGAGCTCGCCCTGACGAACAGCGCGAACGGCTCGGCGACCCCGGCGGTCGACACCACCAAGGGCATCGACATCGCCCCGGTCGACACCCCCGAGGACTGACCTCCCCGGGACCCCGGAATGGAAGCCGCGCCCCCACAGGTTCTAGCCTGTGGGGGCGCGGCTCTTTCGCGCGCACACAGTCAGACGGAACGAGGCACAGGATGACCGACCCGGTGACGCTGGACGGCGAGGGCACGATCGGCGAGTTCGACGAGAAGCGCGCCGAGAATGCCGTACGGGAGCTCCTCATCGCGGTCGGCGAGGACCCGGACCGCGAGGGTTTGCGCGAGACGCCGGCGCGGGTGGCGCGGGCGTACAGGGAGCTGTTCGCGGGGCTACGGCAGACGCCCGAGGAAGTGCTCACGACAACGTTCGACCTCGGACACGACGAGATGGTCCTCGTGAAGGACATCGAACTGACGTCCATGTGTGAGCATCATTTGCTGGTATTCCATGGCGTAGCTCACATTGGTTACATTCCGGCTGAATCGGGCAAAATCACCGGCCTGTCGAAGCTGGCGCGCCTGGTCGACGTCTTCGCTCGCCGCCCCCAGGTGCAGGAGCGCCTGACCACGCAGATCGCCGACTCGCTGATGGAGATCCTGGAGGCGCGTGGTGCGATCGTCGTGATCGAGGCCGAACACATGTGCATGTCCCTGCGTGGGGTCCGCAAGCCCGGAGCGAAGACGACGACCTCGGCAGTACGTGGTCAACTTCGTGACGCTACTACACGTGCTGAGGCTATGTCCCTGATATTGGCCCGGTCGTAGCGGACTGTCCACCTTGCTCCATACCGTCCTTGATCAGCGGAGCTCATCGCTGATCAAGGGGGCGGTATGGGGTACGGACCGACCAGCAAGATGCTGGTCAACCTGGTGGACGGCTGCGCGCAGGCCAAGAACGTGGTGCCGGGCAGCGTGATGTGGACGCTGGACGGCGACCGGACGGTGCAGACCACGGTCGTGGACGTGACGGCGGTGAAGGGGCGGCAGGCCGTCGACGTGGTCACGGACCACATGACCTTCACCGCCAGTCCGGATCTGCTGCTGCTCACCCCGGACGGGTGGAAGCGTGCGGCGGACGTGGCGGGGACGACGGTCGCCTGGACGCATGCGAAGAAGCTGTGCCGGGAGCGGCCGACGATCCGGCCGGGGTACGAGTTCGGCTATTTCGTCGGAGCCACCTGCGCGGACGGGACCGTCTACAAGAACTATGTGTCGCTGATCGTGAATGAGGAGGCCTTTGCGGCCCGGTACGCGACCGCGCTCATGGCCTGCACGGGACTCCCTGCCCGCCTGGAGGCGGTGACCAGGCCGTCCGGCTATCTGAAGCGTGACCTGCCCGGCTTCCGTGTACGGGTGGTCTCCTCGTACCTCTCCGATGCGATGAGGCACTACGTAGGTGGGGATGCCCACCACATGCGACAGCATTTCCCCCGGGTCGTGCTGCGGGACATCGATACCTTCCAGGGATTCCTGGACGGGTACATCGACGGCGACGGCCATCGCAGCAAGCACTGGAACGGGCGCGTGATCGCGAGCGCCAATGTGCCGTTCCTGACCGAGCTTGCGCCCATCATCGGGGCCCGGTTCACGCCGAACGCCAAAGGAGTCTCGCAGCTCTGCGTATCGGACCGCTGGGCCACCCGGGGCACCTTCACCCCCGAACACCACCCCCTAGACCCACCCGAGTCCTCCTGGATCAAGGTCCACGAGGTCCGCCCCCGTCCCGCCCTAGGCGCGAAGCCCTTCACCTTCTACGGGTACAAGCTCTCCCCGCACTCCACCTTCCTGGTGAACGGGCACCTCGCGCGCGAGCCCTGGTGAGGCCTAGGCCGTCGGGGCCCGGTTCTCGTCGTCGTCCTCCGGGAGTTTGCACACCCGCTCCAGGAAGAGGGCGGCGGCGATGACGGCGATGCCCGCCGCGACCGAGAAGGCCGCGTAGAGGGCCTGGTCGCGGCGGGCGGGGACGTCGAGGGAGCCGAGGAGGAAGACGCCCGTGCCGCCGTACATGCCGGCGACGAGGGCGGCGACCAGGGCGCTCGCCTGGCCGAAGACCACCGCGCGGGCCGCCATCAGGGGTTCGACGCCCTTGGCGCCGGGGCGGCGCTCGCGTTGGGCCTTGAGGCGGGCGCGGATGGAGAGGGCGGTCGCGGTGAGGACGACGGCGATGACGGCGAGGACGATGGGTGCGGCGATCGGCACGCTGGGGAGGGTGCCGACCGAGTCCCAGAGGCGGGCGGCGCCCCAGGAGAGGATGCCGGCGACCAGGAACAGTCCGGTGAGCACTTTCAGCCGCAGTTGTTTCACCGGGTGTCCTTCGTGTCGTCGTCGGTCGTGGTCGCCGGGCGGTCTCCCCGAGCGTAACGACTACTCGGGCAGACGGAGTTCCAGGTCGGCGCGGGGAGTGACGCCTTCGTGGCCGAGGGCGGTGAGGAGGTCGGCGACCGGGCCGTGGCCGGGGAGCTGGGCGTCGGGGTCGACGTCGTGCCAGGGGGCGAGGACGAAGGCGCGCTGGTGGGCGCGGGGGTGGGGGAGGGTGAGGACGGGGTCCTCGGAGATGACGTCGGCGTAGGTGATGATGTCGACGTCGATGGTGCGGGCGCCCCAGCGTTCTTCGCGGACCCGGTGGAAGGCTTCTTCGACGGCGTGGGCCCGTTCCAGGAGGGAGGAGGGCGGCAGTGTCGTCTTCACGAGGGCGACGGCGTTGAGGTAGGAGGGCTGGGTGTCGGGTTCGACGCCCCAGGGGGCCGTCTCGTAGACGGGGGAGACGGCTTTGACCCGGAGGCCGGGCGTGTCGCCGAGGGCGTCGATGGCGCCTTGGAGGGTCTCCAGGCGGTTGCCGAGGTTGGCGCCGAGGGCGAGGACGGCCCAGCGGGGGTTGGAGAGGGTGGTGTCGGCGGCGTCGACGGTGGCGACGACGGAGGCCGGTACGGGCTGGACGGTGGGGTCGCTCTGCGTCGGCTTCATCGTCGGCTCCGGGTGATCGTGATGGTCACGTCGTCGAAGGGCACGGTGATGGGTGCGTCGGGTTTGTGGACGACGACTTCCACTTCCTGTACCCCGGTGTGGCTGAGGCATTGCTGGGCGATGCGCTCGGCGAGGGTTTCGATGAGGTCGACGGGTTCGCCCTGGACGACGTCGACGACCTCTTCGGCGACGATGCCGTAGTGCACCGTCTTGCTGAGGTCGTCGTCGGCGGCGGCCGGGCGGGTGTCCAGGCCGAGGACCAGGTCCACGATGAAGGTCTGGCCCTCCTCGCGCTCCTTGGGGAAGACGCCGTGGTGGCCTCGGGCCTTGAGGCCGCGCAGCGCGACACGATCCACGCGAATCACTCCTGCTGTCGTAGTTCGGGTGGCCACGCAGCCGGGTGCGGACGGCCGGGTGTCCACTTCGAATCTACCTGCGGGGACCGACAGCGTTTGTCCGTGGGGGGCCGGGGGTGGGTCAGGCGGGGGGTTCGGTGGGTTCTGTGCCGGGCTCGGATCCGTCTGTTTCGTCCGTTTCGCCGAGGACGGGGGAGGCGTGGTGGGACCAGATCCGCCAGCCCGTGGGTGTGCGGCGGAAGACGTTGGTGGCGACGACGAGCTGGCCGACGAGGGGGCCGAGCTCGGCGCCGTCCTCGGCGGGTCCGCCGCTGAGGATGTTCTCGGTGCAGGTGACGAGGGCGGTGTCGTCGGCGAGGGAGATCCGGAGGTCGGTGAGGAAGAACTGGATGTAGTCGGTGTTCGCCATGATCAGGGCGTACGAGCGGAGCACCTCGCCGCGGCCGGTGAGGACGGGCCAGCCGGGGTGGACGCAGGTGATGGGGGTGGTGTCGTCGTCGAGCCAGAGGGTGGAGAGGCGTTCGAAGTCGCCGGTCTCCATGGCTTCGTAGAAGGCGGTGTTGGCGGCTTCGACGGCTGCTTCGTCGGTGGCTCGGTCCGTGTGGCTCACGCGGCTCCTTCGACGGCCCTGGCGACGCGTACGGCGTCGGCGGTGGCGCGTACTTCGTGGACGCGGACGGCCCATGCGCCGGTGTGGGCGGCGATGGCGGAGACGGCGGCGGTGGCGGCGTCGCGTTCGCGGGCGGGGGGTGGGGTGGTGCCTTCGCGGGTGAGGACGTGGCCGAGGAATCGTTTGCGGGAGGCGGCGACGAGGAGGGGGCGGCCGAGGGTGCGGAGCTCGGGGAGGTGGGCGACGAGGGCGAGGTCGTGGGGGGCGAGTTTGGCGAAGCCGAGGCCGGGGTCGATGACGATGCGTTCGGGGGCGATGCCGCCGTCGATGACGGCTTCCATGCGGGTGCGGAGTTCGGTGAGGACTTCGCCGACGACGTCGTCGTAGACGGCGAGGCTGTTCATGTTGTCGCTGAAGCCGCGCCAGTGCATGACGACGAAGGGGACTTCGGCGGCGGCGACGGCGGGGACCATGGCGGGGTCGGCGAGGCCGCCGCTGACGTCGTTGACGAGGACGGCGCCGGCTTCGACGGCGCGGGCGGCGACGGTGGCGCGCATGGTGTCGACGGAGACGGTGACGCCTTCGGCGGCGAGGCCGCGGACGACGGGGATGACTCGGCGGAGTTCTTCCTCCTCGTCGACGCGGGTGGCGCCGGGGCGGGTGGATTCGCCGCCGACGTCGACGAGGTCGGCGCCTTCGGCGACCAGGTCGAGGCCGTGTTTGACGGCGGCCGTGGTGTCGAACCAGCGGCCGCCGTCGGAGAAGGAGTCGGGGGTCACGTTGACCACGCCCATGACCGCGCAGCGGTCCCACTCCGGCAGGCCTCGGGCGGTGCCCCGGTCGATCGTCGTACTCATGTGTCCAGCGTAGGGCCCGGGGGCGATATCAGGCCGCGCGGATGGGGCGTCCGGGCTGGGGGTGTGCTTCGGTCAGGCGGCGCGGATCTTGTGGTCGGTGGTCTGGGTGGGGGTGATGTGGGTGCAGGGGCGGGGGGTGGGGGTGGGGCGTCGGCGGGTGAGGGGGAGGGGCAGGGTGAGGTTGACGAAGCCTTCGGCCTGCATGGCGGCGAAGCCGATGCGGGGGAGGTCGCGGCTTTTGCGGTAGACGACGAAGCGGGGTTCCCAGCGTGGCTGGAATTTGGCGTTGAACTTGTAGAGCGATTCGATCTGGAACCAGCGGGAGAGGAAGACGAGGAGTCCGCGCCAGATGCGGAGGACTGGGCCGGCGCCGATCTTCTCGCCGCGGGCGAGGGCGGCGCGGAACATGGCGAAGTTGAGGGACACGCGGGTGATGCCGAGGCCGGGGGAGGCCTGGAGGGCGGCGACGATGAGGAGCTCGTTCATGCCGGGGTCGGCGGAGCGGTCGCGGCGCATGAGTTCGAGGGACATGCCGTCGGGGCCCCAGGGCACGAAGTGGATGATCGCTTTGAGGTCGCCGTAGGGGGAGGTTTCGTCGTCCTTGTGGGCGGTCGCTATGACGGCGTCGCCGTCTCCGGGGGTGCCGATGCGGCCGAGGGCCATGGAGAAGCCGCGTTCGGTGTCGGTGCCGCGCCAGTCGGCGGCGGCGCGGCGGACGCGTTCGAGTTCGTCGTCGTCGAGGTCGCGGACTCGGCGGACCTGGGTGGTGTAGCCGCCTCGTTCGATGCGTTTGACCATTTGGCGGACGTTGCGCATGGCTCGGCCGGAGAGGGAGAAGTCCGCGACGTCGACGACCGCTTCGTCGCCGAGTTCGAGGGCGTCGAGGCCGGTTTCTCGGGTCCAGACCTGGCCGCCGGTCTCGGAGCAGCCCATGACGGCGGGGGTCCAGGAGTGGGCTTTGGCTTCGTCCATGAAGCGTTCGATGGCGCCGGGCCAGGCTTCGACGTCGCCGATGGGGTCGCCGCTGGCGAGCATGACGCCGGAGACGACGCGGTAGCAGACGGCGGCTTTGCCGCTGGGGGAGAAGACGACGCCCTTGTCGCGGCGGAGGGCGAAGTGGCCGAGGGAGTCGCGGCCGCCGTGCTGGTCGAGGAGGGCGCGCAGCCGGGTCTCGTCGTCGTCGGTGAGGCGGGCGGCGGGGTGTTCGGGGCGGAAGGCCAGGTAGATGGTGGTGAGGGCGGTGAGCATGCCGAGGGCGCCGAGGGAGTAGCCGACGGTCCAGTCGACGCCGTGGGTGTAGGCGACGGGGCCTTCGATGCCGAGGAGTCCGTAGAGGACGTGTTCGAGGCGGTCGGCGAGGCTGGGGCTGCCGATGACGCGGCGGGGGTGGGCGCTGACGATGACGAGGCCGAGGGCGATGGATCCGGCGCCCATGACGACGAAGTTGGCGAGGGCTCGCCAGCGGCTGCGGGGGTCGGGGAGCGCGGCGAACTCGCCTCGGTGACGTACGAGGAGTGCGAGGAGTACGAGGGAGAGGAGGGCGCCGAGGACGGAGTGGCGCCAGACGAACTGGGCGGCGGCTCCGAGGGGGAGGAGGACGACGGCGGCGCGCCAGGCGCGGCGTTTGTGGCGCTTGAGGCCGTGGGCGAGGAGGAGGAGGAGGACGCCGGCGCTCAGGGAGAGGGCGGCGGAGAGGGGTCCGAGGGTGCCGGGGAGGACTTCGGCGACGGCGTGCATGCGACTGGCGCGGAAGCGGGGGAACACCCCGGCGGCGATGTCGATGAGGCCGATGACGGTGCAGGCCGTGCCGACGAGGGACGGGACCTTCTCGGCGCGGGGGCCGTGGAGAATCCGTCGCACCCCAACCGGAACCAATCCGGATTTGTCCCCATCTACCGTGACAGACATGGCTTCCCGTACTTCTCGTGGTCCTGCGCAGGGTCTCTGACTCCGGTCGGGCCCTGCGGCGCGTTCGGCGGGCCGTCCCGGCTGGTGCGCCTTCTATGACGACGGGGTACGGGGCCGGGTTCATTCGTTCACAGGAAAATCTCGGAAAGAAGGCTCGGTCGTCTCATGGGTCTCACCAGCGACAAAGTCCTCGTGTTGGCCGTGGCGCTGGCCGTGGTGCTGTTCCTCGCCACGGTCTGGCTGTGGCCGAGGCTGGCGCGGCGCGGCTGGCGGCCGGTCGTGGGCCGGGTGGGGCTGCTGCTCGTGACGCAGGTGGTGCTGTTCGCGGCGGTGGGGCTGGCGGCGAACCGGTCGTTCCTCTTCTACGGCTCGTGGGCCGACCTGCTCGGGCAGGAGCAGGACATGGGGGTGGTCGTCGATCACGGGGCCGGCTCGAAGGACGTGCGGGTGGTGGGGACGCGGACGCTCGACGTGCCGGGTGGCGGTCGTCCGTCGGTCGGGGGCCAGATCCAGGAGGTCGTGCTCGCGGGGGAGCGGTCGGGGATCGTCTCGCCGGCCTATGTGTACCTGCCGCCGGAGTACTTCCAGGCCCGGTACGCGAAGCGGACGTTCCCGGCCTCGGTGGTGCTCACGGGGTATCCGGGGTCGGCGGAGAACCTGATCAAGGGGCTCAACTATCCGAAGGCGGCGTACCTCCAGGCGAAGGAGGGGCGGATGCAGCCGATGATCATGGTGTTGCTGCGTCCGACGGTGGCGCCGCCGCGGGACACCGAGTGCGTGGACATCCCGGGGGGCCCGCAGACGGAGACGTTCTTCGCGGAGGACCTGCCGAAGGCGGTCTCGGGGGCGTACCGGGTGGGGACGAAGGCGCGGAACTGGGGGTTCATGGGGAACTCCACGGGTGGCTACTGCGCCCTGAAGATCGCTCTGCACCACCCGGACCGGTTCGCGGCGGGGGCGGGCTTCTCCGCGTACTACAAGGCGGCGGAGGACATCACCACCGGGGACCTGTTCCACGGGGACGACGCTCTGCGCAAGCGGGGCGACCTGCTGTGGAGCCTGGATCACGGGCGGTTGGGGAACACGTCGTTCCTGGTGACGTCGTCGAAGCACGGCGAGAACAACCTGAAGGGGACGCAGCAGTTCATCCGGAAGGTGAAGAGCCCGGCGCAGGTCTCGTCGATCGTGCTGGAGAGCGGTGGGCACAACTTCAACACGTGGAACCGCGAGCTCGCGCCGGGTCTCGTCTGGATGGGCGGGAAGCTCAGCGCGAACTGAGGCTCACTCGGCGGTCGGGCGGTCGGGCGGTCCGGTGGCGGTGCTCCGTCGGCGGTGGTCCGGTGTCCGCGGTTCAGCCTTCCGTGGGTGCCGTGGCCCGGCGCAGGGCGCGGTGGACGCCGGCCGGGGTGAGGACGCCGAGCGGCCGGCCGTCGTCGCCGGTGACGGTGAGGCGGCCGGCGTCGTGCTGGAGGAGTACGGCGAGGGCGTCCTTGAGGGAGGTCCCGAGGGGCACCTGGGCGTCGCCCTGGTATTCCTCGGGGCCCCCGGCGTACCGCTCGGTGCTTTCTGTCCAGGAGTCGAGGTCGGCTTCGGCGACGGGGGTGACCGCGAGCCGCTTGAGGCCGCGGTCGCTCCCGACGAAGTCCGCGACGTAGGGGGTGGCGGGGGAGCCGAGGACGGTGGCGGGCGTGTCGAACTGCTCGATGCGCCCCTGTCCGTAGACGGCCATGCGGTCGCCCATGCGGACGGCCTCCTCGATGTCGTGGGTGACGAGGAGGACCGTCTTGCGGACGGTGGCCTGGAGGGTGAGGAACTCGTTCTGGAGGCGCTCGCGGACGACCGGGTCGACGGCGCCGAAGGGTTCGTCCATGAGGAGGACGGGCGGGTCGGCGGCGAGTGCGCGGGCGACGCCGACGCGCTGGCGCTGGCCGCCGGAGAGCTGGGCGGGGTAGCGGGGGCCGTGCACGGCCGGATCGAGGCCGACGAGTTCGAGGAGTTCGGCGGCACGCGCGCGTGCGGCGGTCTTCTTCCAGCCGAGGAGGGCGGGGACGGTCGCGGTGTTGTCGAGGACGGTGCGGTGGGGGAAGAGCCCGACCTGCTGGATGACGTATCCGATCTTGCGGCGCAGGGCGACCGGGTCGACGCCGGCCACGTCCTGGCCGTCCACGAGGACGCGGCCCGAGGTCGGCTCCACGAGCCGGTTCACCATCATCATCGTGGTCGTCTTGCCGCAGCCGGACGGGCCGACCAGGGTGACGAGTTCGCCCTCGGCGACCTCGAAGGAGAGGTCGTCGACGGCCGTGGTGCCGTCGTCGTACCGCTTGGTCACGTGTTCGAACCGGATCATGGTTCCCCATTCTGTCCCCCGGGCGGCGGGGGTGTGTGAAGGGCGTGTTGCCGCATTGTGGCGAGTCTCGGGGATTGTCGGTGGCGGGGGTTAGGGTCGTCACACAAGAGTTCGGGAGGGCGGGCGACCCGGGGGGAGGGACGATGAGCGCGCCGAACTGTCTGGTCACGAACGACTGGATCTGCGGTGAGTATCTGCGCACGCGCGGCGGGGAGTTGACGGACGCGCTGCTCCAACATGTGGGAATCACGGTCGTGTCGGTGCTGATCGCGCTCGCCGTCGCGGTGCCCCTCGCACTGCTCGTCCGCGCCCGGCCCCGGTTCGCCGGCCCGGTCCTCGGCCTGACCACCCTGCTCTACACGGTGCCGTCGCTCGCGATGTTCTCACTGCTGCTGCCGTTCTTCGGACTGTCGGCGGCGCTCGTCGTGACCGGCCTCGTGCTGTACGCGCTGACGATCCTCGTGCGGAACACCCTGGCGGGGCTCGCCGCCGTGCCGGCCGAGACGCGGGAGGCCGCCCGGGGCATGGGGTACGGCTCGCTGCGGATGCTCTGGCAGGTCGAGCTCCCGCTGGCGCTGCCGGTGCTGATGGCCGGGGTGCGGATGGCCACGGTCTCCACGATCGCGCTGACGACGATCGGCTCGGTCGTCGGCCGCGGCGGCCTGGGCAACCTCATCGAGGACGCGCTGCCGACCTTCTTCAAGGCGCAGATGCTCGCCGCCTCGGTGCTGTGCGTGCTGCTCGCCGTCGCCGCCGACCTGCTGCTCCTGGGCCTCCAGCGGCTGCTCACGCCCTGGACCCGCATACGGACCGCGCCGGGAGGTGGGTGAGGTGGGCATCGTGACGGACGCCTGGGGCTGGCTCACCACCGGCGCGCACTGGACGGGCGAGGACGGCATCGGGCAGCGGCTCGCCGAGCACGTGTACGTGAGCGGGGCGGCGCTCCTCGTCGCGTCGGCGCTCGCGCTGCCGCTGGGCCTGTGGCTGGGCCACCTCGGCCGGGGCGGGGCGCTCGCGGTGAACGTGTCGAACGTGGGGCGGGCGATCCCCGTCTTCGCGGTGCTCGCGCTGTTCATGGTGTCGCCCCTGCGGAACGCCGGCTATGTGCCGACCGTGGTGGCCCTGGTGCTGTTCGCGATACCCCCGCTCCTCACCAACGCGTACGTGGGGGTGCGGGAGGTGGACCGGGCGGCGGTCCGGGCCGCCCGGGGCATGGGGATGACGGGCGGACAGCTCTTCCTCCGGGTCGAACTCCCGCTGTCCCGGCCGGTGGTGATGACCGGGATCCGCTCGGCCGCGGTGCAGGTGGTCGCCACGGCGACGATCGCCGCGATGGTCGGGCAGGGCGGCCTGGGCCGGATCATCACGGCCGGCTTCGCCACGTACGACACCGCGCAAGTGGTCGCGGGCGCCGTGCTGGTGGCGCTGCTCGCCCTCCTGGTGGAGGGCGTCCTGGTGGGCGTGGACCGCCTTTTCGTACGTGACGGACGATGTGACCAACGCTGACTGGATGGGTGATCTCGTGAACAGGGTCTCGCGTATCGCGGGCGCGCTGCTGGGTACGGCGGCGCTGACCGTCGCCCTCGCCGCGTGCGGCGGTGACAGCCTGGAGGAAGGCAAGAAGAAGGACTCCACAAGCCCCGGCGGCTCCGGCGGCGGGGAGAAGGGTTCGCTGGTGGTCGGCGCGGCCGCCTTCACGGAGGCCAAGGTCCTCGCCGAGCTGTACGCGCAGTCGCTGCGGTCCGTCGGATACTCGGTGTCCATCACGACGGTGAAGAATCGCGAGCTGTACGAACCCTCGCTGGAGAACGGCGAGATCGACGTCGTCCCGGAATACGCGGCGACGATCGCGGAATTCCTCAACGCGAAGGTGAACGGCCCGAAGGCGCCCGAGGACGAGCCGGTTGCCTCGGGCGACGTGACGGCCACGGTCGACGCGCTGCGGAAGCTCGCCGAACCGCGCGGACTGAAGGTCCTCGCGGCCGGAGAGGCCGTCGATCAGAACGCCTTCGCGGTGACCAAGGAATTCGCCGCGAAGAACAAGCTGACGACGCTTTCCGATCTCGGCCGCGCGAAGCTGAAGGTGAAGATCGCGGCCGGTGACGAATGCGCGGTACGGCCCTTCTGCGCACCCGGTCTGAAGAAGGCGTACGGGATCGACGTGGCCGGGATCGACCCCAAGGGAGTCGGCACGCCGCAGGCCAAGCAGGCGGTCAAGGACGGGGTGGACCAGCTGGTCCTGACGACCACCACCGACGCCACGATCGACGGCTACGGCCTCGTCCTCCTCACCGACGACAAGAAGCTGCAGAACGCCGACAACGTGCTGCCGGTGGTCAACGCCAAGGACGCCGGTTCCCCCGAGATAGCGGCCGCGCTCGACCGCCTCACCAAGGTGCTGACCACAGCGGATCTCGCCGAACTCAACCGCAAGGTGGACGCCGAGCGGGCGAAGCCGGAGGACGTCGCCAAGGAGTATCTGGAGACGAAGGGGCTGCTCAAGAAGTAGGAGATGGGGGAGGGGAGTCGGCCCGAAACGGAACCGGAACCGTCGATATCCACTTCTGGTGGCGAGAAGTGGCCAAGAGATTGCCGGGCCGACACCCCACATGACGCCTACGCACGGTAAATTTCAGGCCATGCCACGTGGACGCCACCGCCATTCCCCGCCTCTGCACAAGCTGCTGCCGCCCTCCGCGGTCGCCGGCGCCGCGGTCGTGTGCGCCGCGGCCGCCTGGCTGCCCGGCGACCCGGTGATCGCGCGGCTGCTCGCGGCCGCGGCGGCCGCCGCCGCCGTCACCGGCGCCGTCCTCATGCGCAGTTGGGACCGGAACGCCGGCCTCAAGGTCGCCGAGCTCGACCGGGCGCGCGCCGCCGACCAGTGGAAGGCCGAGGAGCGGACCGCCGAGCTGGAGACCGACCTGGAGGAGTCCCGCGCGCTGCGCTCCCGGCTCGAAGCCAAACTCCGCGCCAAGCGCGTGGAGCTCGCCGGACTGCGCGGCGAACACGCCGACCTCCTCCGCCGGTACGCCACCGCCGAGACCGAGCGGGCCAGCGCCCTGGAAGGCCGCCGCGTCCTCGCCCTGGAGACCTCCGGTACGTCCGGCACCGACGCCAAGGCGCTGCCGGCCGCCGGCTCCACGCCCACCCCCGAGGCCTTCCGCCGCGCCGCCCAGGCCCTGCGTGACCTCCCGCGCAACGCCGCCGCCCAGCAGGCCCGCCGCACGGCCGAGGCGGCCCGCGCCCGCGACCTCGCCGAGCGCGCCCGGGAGACGGAGGAGCCGCAGGGGAAGCACGCGGCGGCCGCCGGAACCGAGCAGCACACCCGCACGGCCGCCGCCACTCCCGCGCTCCCGCCCGCCACCACCGTCCTGCCGGCGGTGCCGGTCGCGGCCGCGGTCGTCCCGTACGCGGCCCGCAGGCCCGCCCCGCGCCCCGAGGGCGGCTTCGACTTCTTCGGTACGCAGAAGGCGGCGGCCGTCATCGAGGACGTGCAGAACAGCGACCTCGCCGACGTCGTGGGCGAGGAGGTCCTGGCCTCCGGGACCCCGCTGCTCACCCCGGTCGCCGCGCCCGCCGTCCCGGCGCCGCCGCGGGCCATCGGCCAGGTCATCGACCTGACGGCGCACGACGAGACGGAACAACTGGACGTAGCCGAACTCCGAGACGCGATCAGCTCCTGACGACCCCGCCGGGGCGGCACCCACCCCCGCCCGTGTGGCCCCGCCCCCGCGGTGTGAACCCGCGCCTGGTGGGACGGTGCCCGCCGCCCACTGCCGTGTGGGCAATCGTCCCGCTGGGGCGAGGGGGTCCCCCTGCTCGAGCGAAGCCGAGAGCTTGGGGGAGGGTGGGCACACGGGACGGCGCCTCTGCGGGCGCGCTCCGCCTTCCGGGCCTGGACCCGCACCACGACTGCGGCGCACGTTCCGGTGCGGGTTCAGGCGCGGGAGCCTCGGGCGCCGGCAAGGGGCGCCGTTCCGTTGTGCCCACCCGTTCCGCCCCGGCGGAACGCATGCCCACAACGGGGGGCGAAGGGTGGGCAACGTCCCAGCACGCGCGCCCACAACGGGGGCGCGAGGGGTGGGCACCGCCCTGGCGGAACGACTGCCCACAACGAGGGGCTGGCGGCTACTTGTCGATGTCGCCCACGACGAAGAAGAGCGAGCCCAGGATCGCCACCATGTCCGCGACCAGCGTCCCCGGCAGCAGTTCCACCAGCGCCTGGATGTTGTTGAACGACGCCGAGCGCAGCTTCAGCCGGTACGGGGTCTTCTCGCCCTTGGACACCAGGTAGTAGCCGTTGACGCCGAGCGGGTTCTCGGTCCAGGCGTACGTGTGCCCCTCCGGCGCCTTGAGCACCTTCGGCAGCCGCTGGTTGATCGGCCCGGGCGGCAGCTCGGCCATCCGGTCCAGGCAGGCGTCCGCCAGGTCCAGGGAGTTGTGCGTCTGGTCGAGCAGGCACTCGAACCGGGCGAGACAGTCGCCCTCCTGCCGCAGGGCGACCCGCAGGGTGTCCTGGAGCTCCCCGTACGCGAGGTACGGCTCGTCGCGGCGGAGGTCGAAGTCGACGCCCGAGGCGCGGGCGATGGGCCCGGACACCCCGTACGCGTGGACGGTCTCCGGGCTGAGGACACCGACCCCGCGCGTACGGCCCCGGAAGATCTCGTTGCCGAGGACCAGCCGGTCGTACACGTCCATCCGGGACCGGACGTCCGCGACGGCCTGCCGCGCCCGCCCCAGCCAGCCGGCGGGCAGGTCCTCCTTGAGGCCGCCGACCCGGTTGAACATGTAGTGCATCCGGCCGCCGGAGACCTCCTCCATCACCGTCTGGAGCTCCTCGCGCTCCCGGAAGGCGTGGAAGACGGGGGTGATCCCGCCCAGTTCGAGCGGGTACGAGCCGAGGAACATCAGGTGGTTGAGGACCCGGTTCAGCTCGGCGAGGAGCGTCCGCGTCCACACGGCCCGCTCCGGGACCTCCATGCCGAGCATCCGCTCGACGGCCATGACGACGCCGAGCTCGTTGGAGAAGGCGGACAGCCAGTCGTGGCGGTTGGCCAGCATGATGATCTGCCGGTAGTCCCGCGCCTCGAAGAGCTTCTCGGCGCCCCGGTGCATGTAGCCGATCACCGGCTCGGCGTGCCGGACGACCTCGCCGTCGAGCACGAGCCGGAGCCGGAGCACGCCGTGGGTGGAGGGATGCTGCGGTCCGATGTTCAGCACCATGTCGGTGCTCTCCGCCGCGCCGCCGATTCCGACCGTCGTCTCCGTCATGCGGTCAGTATCCCCTGCCGTCCCGGGGCCCCGGCTCCCTGCCCGAGGGGCGGACCCGGCAGCTCAGCCAGAGGAAGTCGCCGAGGCCGCCGCGGGCGGTGAGCTCGGCCGCCTCGCCGGCGGAGGCGAGCGCGCGGACGTAACCGGCGGGGTCGGTCGAGGCGAGCGCGAGCGGCGGCCGTCCCCCGGACACCCCGAGCCGCCCCAGCGCCTCCCGCTGCGTGACCAGCTCGACGGCGGCACGTCCGTTCCCGGCCGGCAGGTCGCCGCAGGCGTCCAGGGCCACGTGCGAGGTCACGTCGCAGCTTCCGTCCGGGACCGGGGGGACCTCGCGGCCCGCGCGGAAGCCGGTCAGGGAGCCGAAGGGCGGCCGGGTCTCCCGTACGTGCGCGTAGTCCACGGCCACCGCGCGGCCCGCCGCCAGGGAGGCGACCGCCGCCGCCCAGGCCTCGTCGCGGGGCCGCCCGATCTCGGCCCGCGCGCCCGGCTCCCGCAGCGGCCACCAGCGGGCCAGCCAGTCGGCATCCGGCCCAAAGACGGGTCCGCCGAGCCGCTCCGTGCCGTCCGGGCGGACCTCCACGTACCGGACGGTGCCCGCCGCGTCCGCCTCGGCGACGTCCACCGGCACGTTGTCGAGCCACTCGTTCGCGAAGAGCAGCCCGCGCACACCCTCCGGTATCCGGTCCGTCCACTCCACCCGTGGGTCGAGCCCGTCCGGGCGGGCGGCGCGCTCGACCGCGTACGCCCGCACCGAGAGCGAGGACCCGACGGCCGCGAGCACCGACGTCAGCAGTTCACCGCGGCCCGCGCCCACGTCCACCAGGTCGACCTCGGCGGTCCCCAGCTCCTCCGCGACCTCGCCGAGCAGCCGGGCCACGGCCCCCGCGAAGAGCGGGGAGGCGTGCACCGAGGTGCGGAAGTGCCCCGCCGGTCCCTCGGGGCGCAGGTAGAAGCCCCCGGGGCCGTACAGCGCCCGTTCCGTGGCCTCCCGCCACCCCTGCCACTGACACGTCTCATCCGTCACGTGCCCCAGTGTCCACCTCGGGGAGTAGGGGCCCGGCGCCAAGGATCGACCCCACGGTTGATCCCCGCACCTGTCCCTTTCCCTACTCTGGGTGACGTGCAGCGCCTCTACGACTTCATCCGCAGACACCCGACGGGCGTCGACGGCTTCTGGGCCGTCGTCCTCCTCGGGTTCTCCGCGCTGTGGGTGGTGTCGACCGGATCCACCACGGGCAGCGCCGCCGGGTACGGCCTCGTCGCCGTGCTCTTCTCCCTCGTCGTGGCCCTGAGGCGACGGGCGCCGGAGAAGATGCTGGTGCTCGCGGTCGCGCTGGGCGTCGCCCAGCTCGCCCTCGACCTGGTGCCGTTCATGGCCGACTTCGCCATGCTCGTGATCATCTTCACCGTCGCGGCGCACGACGGACCCCGCTGGGCGTCCCGGCTCGCGCTCATCGGTGGACTCAGCGCCTCCACGCTCTCGCAGCTCAGATGGCCCATGGAGGGCACGAGCTCCGGCGCGGCCAAGGTCTTCTTCACGATCATCATGACCGTGCCGTTCGCCCTCGCCTGGGTCCTCGGCGACTCGCTCCGCACCCGCCGCGCCTACTTCGCGCAGCTGGAGGAGCGGGCCTCCCGCCTGGAGCAGGAGCGCGAGGCCCAGGCCAAGGTCGCGGTCGCCGCCGAGCGCGCCCGGATCGCCCGCGAGCTGCACGACGTCGTCGCGCACAACGTGTCGGTGATGGTGGTCCAGGCCGACGGCGCCGCCTATGTCATGGATTCCTCCCCGGAGACCGCGAAGCAGGCCCTGGAGACGATCTCCACCACCGGTCGGCAGGCGCTCGCCGAGATGCGCAGACTCCTCGGGATCCTGCGCACCGGCGAGCACCAGGAGGCCGGGGAGTACGTGCCCCAGCCCGACGTGCGGCAGATCGAGGACCTCGTGGAGCAGGTCCGGGACACCGGCCTCACCGTCGACTTCGCGATCGAGGGGAGCCCGCGCCCGCTGCCCAGCGGCGTCGAGCTCACCGCGTACCGGATCGTGCAGGAAGCCCTCACCAACACGCGCAAGCACGGCGGGCCGGACGCGGGTGCCAGCGTGCGCCTCGTCTACTTCGACGACGGTCTCGGCCTGCTCGTCGAGGACGACGGCCGGGGCGCTCCGCAGGAGATGTACGAGGACGGGGGCGCCGACGGGCGGGGCCACGGTCTGATCGGCATGCGTGAGCGGGTCGGCATGGTCGGCGGCACCCTGGACGCGGGCCCGCGTCCGGGCGGCGGTTTCCGGATCAGCGCCCTGCTCCCCCTCAAGCCCGCTCACTGACGACCCCTAAGGAACTGACCTGATGTCCATCCGCGTGATGCTCGTCGACGACCAGGTGCTGCTGCGGACCGGTTTCCGCATGGTGCTCGCCGCCCAGCCGGACATGGAGGTCGTGGCGGAGGCCGGCGACGGTGTCGAGGCCCTGGAGGTGCTGCGCTCCACGGCGGTCGACGTCGTTCTGATGGACGTGCGCATGCCGAAGCTGGACGGCGTGGAGACGACCCGGCGGATCTGCTCGGAGCCGGCCGCGCCGAAGGTGCTGATCCTGACGACGTTCGACCTCGACGAGTACGCCTTCTCGGGGCTGAAGGCCGGTGCGAGCGGCTTCATGCTGAAGGACGTGCCGCCGGCGGAGCTGCTCGGTGCGATCCGCTCGGTGCACAGCGGGGACGCGGTGGTGGCGCCCTCGACCACGCGCCGGCTCCTGGACCGCTTCTCGCCGATGCTGCCGTCCTCGGGGAAGGAGCCCGAGCACAAGGGGCTGGAGCGGCTGACGGAGCGGGAGCGGGAGGTGATGATGCTGGTCGCGCAGGGGCTGTCGAACGGCGAGATCGCCGCCCGGCTCGTCCTCTCCGAGGCGACGGTGAAGACGCACGTGGGCCGCATCCTGACCAAGCTGGGCCTGCGCGACCGGGTCCAGGTCGTGGTCCTGGCGTACGAGACGGGCCTGGTCCGGGCGGGCGGCGGCGCGGTCTAGAGCACCCGCGCCCGGCCGGGGCGGGGCGTGCGGCGGCGCGGTCCAGGACACCCGCGCCCGGCCCGGCTCGGCCCGGCGGGCGGCGGCGCGGTGCGGTCCTCGTGGTCCTAGGGCCTGTCGTCACATTCCCGTCGTCGCCCGAAGGGCGGCCCTGCGGCGTCTGGCGCGTGCTCTCGGCGTGCCGGGTGGGAGTCCTCGTACTGGACGTACTCGGGCTTTCGCCCGGTGCGGCGAGAGCGCGTGCCAGGCGTCGCGGGGCAGACGGGAATGTGACGACAGGCCCTAGCGGAGCACCGACTCCAGGAAGTCGCTGCCGAGGCGGGCGACGACGGACACGTCGAGCTGGTGGTGCACGTACCGGCCGCGGCGCTGGGTGGTGATCAGCCCGGCCTTCTTCAGGACCGCGAGGTGGCGGGAGACCTCGGGGGCGGTGATGTTGTACGCGTCGGCGAGCTCGCTCGTCGTGCTGGAGCCCCTGGCCAGGCTGCGGCAGAGGCGCATCCGCATGGGGTGGGCGACGGCCTCCAGGCGCAGTTTGACCGCCTCGACGGAGGCCGCGCCGCCGAGATCACGGGCGGGGATCGGGTACTGGATGACGGGCTGCCAGCCCGGGGTGTACAGGGCGAAGAGGTGCGGCCAGCCGAAGGCCGTCGGCAGGAACGTCACCGCGGTGCCCTCGGCGCTGGTCCGGCCCTGGACCAGCTTGTCGACGACGATCCGGGAGCCCTGCTCGTCCTCCTCCAGGCTCATCGCGGGGGAGGCGTCGGCGACGGCCTCGGCGAGCCCCTTGCGGCGCATCAGCTCCGTCTTGTGGCGGGCGTCGGCGGCGAGCTGGAGCCGGACGCGGCGCCAGGTGTCGGCGAAGAAGGCCTCGTCGCAGTCCTCCAGGAGCCGCCGGATCCACGCGCGCGTGCCGGGCGGGTCGGCCAGCATCCGTTCCACGAACCCGGCCTGGCGCGGGCCGCGCGCGGCGGCCAGGTCAAGGGCGCGCCGGCGCATCCGCTCGTCGACGAGCGGTGAGGGAGCGCCGTCCGTGTAATGGCTGTTGCAGGAGATCTCCAGGGCGGAGCCCACGAACTTCTCGTCGTCCATGCGGTCGAGGTCGTCCAGCTCCTCCGCGAGGGTCTCCCGGGGCCGTGACGGCAGCAGGATGTCCGAGCGGGTGTTGTTCCACATGAAGTCGGCCTCGATGAGCCGGTCCGCGAGCTCCGGCTTCAGGGCCGCCGCCGTCGTGGTGGTCCAGGCGTGCAGCCGCGGGTGGTGCGCGGGCACGGCCAGGGCGTGCAGGGCGGCGCCCAGCTCGGCCAGCGGCGAGGGGCAGAAGGTGATCCGCTCGTGCGGCAGTCCGGTGATGTCGATGGTCACGCTCACCCGTCCATGGTGCGGGGCGGGGCGGGGGAGCTGTCGTCCCGTTTGACGGGGGTCGTCAATCGGCGGGCCCCGGATTGACGGGGGGCGTCAATCCGGGGGCCGGGGCGTGGCGGCGCGGCGCACGGTGAGGGCATGAACGCGCTGCACCAGTACCTCTTCGACGCCTATCGCGCCGCCCGGCTCGGCGAGCCGGTGCCGCCGGCGCCCGGCACCCACGACGTCGCCGTCCTGCGGGCCGTCCGCGACCGCCGCCGCTTCGAGCGGGTGGTGGCGGGCCGCAGGGCCGGCGGGCTGCGCCTGCGGCTGCGCGCGGCCCTGCGCCGCCGCCGACCGTCCTTCTGACGGCCCCCGGGAGGTCGGTCGGGACCTCAACCGTCCCTGGCGGCCTCGGGGCGCCCCGAGGCCGCCAAGGACGTCACCCCTCGGCCAGGGACGTGTCACCCCTCGACGCGCGCCAGGAAGTCCCGTACCGCCTCCTTCACGTCCTTCGCCGTCCACTCCAGGCCGGGGCCCGTCACCGTCAGCTCCGTGAGCGCGACGCCCGGCGGGCCGCCCGCGACCGGGGCGAACCAGCGGCGGAAGAACGCGGTGCCGGTGTCCTCGGTCTGGGCGAGGGCCGCCGCCGTCAGGACGTCCGGGTCGTACGGCAGCCAGACCTGGAACTGGTGGGTGTGCGGGGTCTCCGGGTGGACCCGGGACCAGCCGGTGCCCGCCTCCGCGAGCGCCTCCCGGACCGCGTCGGCCACCACGCGCGCGTGCGCCACGTACGAGGGCAGCCGGGGCAGCTCGACGTCCAGGCCCCGGAGCGCGGAGAGCGCCGCCGGGTACTGCTGGAAGACCATCCCGCCGTACCTGTGCCGCCAGATCCTGGCCTCCTCCATGACCTCCTCGGGGCCGGCGAGCGCGGCCCCGGACATGCCGCCGAGGGACTTGTAGAACGAGACGTACACGCTGTCGGCGAGTCCCGCGATCTCCGCGAGCCCGCGACCGAAATGCGTCGTGGTCTCCCACAGCCGGGCCCCGTCGAAGTGGACCACCGCGTCCCGCTCCCGGGCCGCCTCCACCACCTCGGTCAGCTCCTCCCAGGACGGCAGCACGAAGCCGGCGTCCCGCAGCGGCAGCTCCAGCATCAGCGTCCCGAAGGGCTCCGGGTGGTCCCGTACCTCCTCGGCGGTCGGCAGCCGGGGCGCGCCGGTCGGATGGACCGTGCGGAGCCCCGAGACGGCCCCGAACGCCCCGTTCTCGTGGACCTCGGGGTGGGCGAGGGGGTGGAGGGCGACGACGGGGCTGCCGGTGCGCCCGGCCCAGCAGCGCAGCGCGACCTGCTGGGCCATGGTGCCGGTGGGGAAGAAGACGGCGTCGGGGAGGCCGAGCTCCTCGGCGACGCGCCGCTCCAGCTCCTCCACGAGCCCGTTCCCGTACGTGTCGAGCGGAGCGTCCTCGTGGCCCGCGGCCTGGGCCCAGGCGGCCAGTTCGCGCAGCCGGGAGCCGACCGTGCCGTCGACCGAGGTGTCCCACAGGCGGCGCTCGGCGCCGCCCCACACCTTCGCCCGGTGGAGCCGGGCGGCTTCCTCGTCCACAGGAGTCTCCACAGGAGTCACAGGATTCATGGGCCGATCATCACACCACCACCCACACCCTGTGGACAGTCCACGGAGCGCCGCGAAACGCTGGCGTAGCATGACCAGAAATCGTCCGGTACCCGCCGAGGACTGGAACGGAAGGCCGTCCCCACTGTGAACGCACCAGCAGCGCCAGAGCCCCGAGCCGAGGACCGACCCGCCCGGCTCACCGTCGGAGTCGTCGGCGCCGGCCGTGTGGGCCCCGCCCTCGCCGCCTCGCTCCGGCTCGCCGGGCACCGCCCCGTCGCCGTCTCGGCGGTCTCCGACGCCTCCCGGCGGCGCGCCGCCGAACTCCTGCCCGACGTCCCGGTCGTCGAGCCCGCCCGCGTCCTCGCCCTCGCCGACCTGGTCCTGCTGACCGTGCCGGACGACGCGCTGCCCGGACTGGTCGAGGGCCTCACCGACACCGGGGCCGTACGGCCGGGACAGCTGCTCGTGCACACCTCCGGGCGGTACGGGGCGCGGGTCCTGGACCCCGCCCGCCGGGCCGGCGCCCTGCCGCTGGCCCTGCACCCCGCCATGACCTTCACCGGCACCGCCGTCGACGTCCAGCGGCTCGCCGGCTGCTCCTTCGGGGTGACCGCGCCCGAGGAGCTGCGGCTCGCCGCCGAGGCGCTGGTGATCGAGATGGGCGGCGAGCCCGAGTGGATCGCGGAGGAGGCCCGGCCGCTCTACCACGCGGCGCTGGCCCTCGGCGCGAACCACCTGGTCACGCTGGTGGCCCAGTCGATGGAGCTGCTCCACAAGGCCGGGGTCGCCGCCCCCGACCGCATGCTGGGCCCGCTCCTGGGCGCCGCCCTGGACAACGCCCTGCGGTCCGGGGACGCGGCCCTCACCGGGCCCGTCGCGCGCGGTGACGCCGGCACGGTCGCCGCCCACGTGTCCGAGCTGCGCAAGCACGCGCCCGGCACCGTCGCCGGCTACCTGGCGATGGCCCGCACGACCGCCGACCGGGCGCTCGCGCACGGCCTGCTCAAGCCCGAGTTGGCCGAGGACCTGCTGGGCGTGCTGGCCGAGCCGTCGGGCGGAGCCGCCCACCCCGCAGACCCCGCCGACGGGCCGCAAGGAGACGACCGATGACCCTGTTCGCCCGCAAGAGCGCCGAGGGCGGTCGTGCCGTCCACCACGAGCCCGCCGAGCTGCTGCCCACGGTCGAGGACCTGGAGTACGCGGCGGCCCACTGGGGCGTGCCCGGCCGCACCGCCGTGGTCATGACCATGGGCGCCCTCCACGAGGGCCACGCCACCCTGATCCGGGCCGCACGCGAGCGCGTCGGCGCCAAGGGCTTCGTCGTCGTCACCGTCTTCGTCAACCCGCTCCAGTTCGGCGCCGGCGAGGACCTCGACCGCTACCCCCGCACCCTCGACGCCGATCTCGCGCTGGCCTTCGAGGCGGGCGCGAGCGCCGTCTTCGCGCCCTCCGTGGACGAGGTCTACCCGGGCGGCGAGCCCCAGGTCCGGATCACCGCCGGTCCCATGGGCGAGCGGCTCGAAGGCGCCTCCCGGCCGGGCCACTTCGACGGCATGCTGACGGTCGTCGCCAAGCTGCTCCACCTCACCTCGCCCGACCTGGCCTTCTTCGGTCGGAAGGACGCCCAGCAGCTGGCCCTGATCCGCCGCATGGTCCGCGACCTGAACTTCCCCGTCGAGATCGTGGGCGTGGAGACCGTCCGCGAGGCCGACGGCCTGGCCCTCTCCAGCCGCAACCGCTACCTCTCGGCCGGGGAGCGCCGGACGGCGCTGTCGCTGTCGCGCGCGCTGTTCGCCGCCCGTGAGCGGCTCGCCGCCCAGGAGGCGCTGCGCGCGCGTGCCGCCTCGCTGCCCGGCGCCCAAGGCCGGGCCGAGAACCGGGCCGAGGCGCTGTCGCGGCTGGGCGAGGCCCGGGCCGCCGCCGACGCCCACGCGGTCGCGCAGGCCGCCGAGGGCGGCTGTGCCGAGGCCGTGCGGGCCGCGGCCCGCGCCGTCCTGGAGGAGGCCGCCAAGGCCGAGCCGCCGCTCACCCTCGACTACCTGGCCCTCGTGGACCCGGCCGACTTCACCGAGGTCGCCGACGGCCACGACGGGGAGGCGATCCTCGCCGTCGCCGCGCGCGTGGGGAGCACGCGGCTCATCGACAACATCCCCCTGACCTTCGGAGCCACCAAGTGACCGGAATACGGCTGCACGCACCCGCGCCGGGCTGGGCCATCGACGCCGACGTCGTCGTGGTCGGCTCCGGGGTCGCCGGCCTCACCGCCGCCCTGCGCTGCACCGCCGCCGGGCTCCGTACGGTCGTCGTCACCAAGGCCCGGCTCGACGACGGCTCCACCCGCTGGGCGCAGGGCGGCATCGCGGCCGCCCTCGGCGAGGGCGACACCCCCGAGCAGCACCTCGACGACACCCTCGTCGCCGGTGCCGGGCTCTGCGACGAGCGGGCCGTGCGGGCCCTGGTCACGGAGGGTCCCGACGCCGTCCGCCGGCTGATCGCGACCGGCGCCGACTTCGACAAGACCTCCGACGGCGAGATCGCGCTGACCCGGGAGGGCGGCCACCACCGCCGCCGGATCGCCCACGCGGGCGGGGACGCGACCGGCGCCGAGATCTCCCGCGCCCTGGTGGAGGCGATACGGGACCGGGGCGTGCGCACCATCGAGCACGCGCTCGTCCTGGACCTCCTGACGGACGCCGGGGGTCGCACGGCGGGCGTGACCCTGCACGTCATGGGCGAGGGGCAGCACGACGGCGTCGGCGCCGTCCACGCGCCCGCGGTGGTCCTGGCCACCGGCGGCATGGGGCAGGTCTTCTCCGCCACCACCAACCCGGGCGTCTCGACCGGCGACGGCGTCGCGCTCGCGCTGCGGGCCGGGGCCGAGATCTCCGACCTGGAGTTCGTCCAGTTCCACCCCACGGTGCTCTTCCTCGGGGTCGGCTCCGAGGGCCAGCAGCCGCTGGTCTCCGAGGCGGTACGGGGCGAGGGCGCCCATCTGGTCGACGCCGACGGCGTCCGCTTCATGCTCGGGCAGCACGAGCTGGCCGAGCTGGCGCCCCGGGACATCGTCGCCAAGGCGATCACGCGCCGGATGCAGGAGCAGGGCACCGACCACATGTACCTCGACGGCCGGCACTTCGGCGCCGAGATGTGGGCGGAGCGCTTCCCGACGATCCTGGCGGCCTGCCGCGCCCACGGCATCGACCCGGTGACGGAGCCGATCCCGGTCGCCCCGGCCGCCCACTACGCCTCCGGCGGCGTCCGCACGGACCTGTCGGGCCGGACGACCGTGCCCGGGCTCTACGCGTGCGGGGAGGTCGCCTGCACGGGCGTCCACGGCGCCAACCGGCTCGCCTCGAACTCGCTCCTGGAGGGCCTGGTCTTCGCCGAGCGGATCGCCGAGGACGTCGTGGCGCGCGCGCCCGGCCGCGGGCCGGCCGTCCCGGTGGAGCACCCGGCCCCGGTGGTCCTGCCGCTGCTCGACCCCGGCGCCCGGCGCCGTATCCAGCGCACCATGACCCTGGGCGCGGGGGTGCTCCGGTCCGCCGCGAGCCTGCGCACGGCCTCCGGCGAGCTGGACGCCCTCCACATCCCCCCCGTGCCCGGCGAGACCGACGACCGGAAGTGCGCCGAGCCGGGCGTGGAGTCCTGGGAGACCACCAACCTGCTCGCCGTCGCCCGCCTCCTGGTCGCGGCGGCGTCCCGCCGCGAGGAGACCCGCGGCTGCCACTGGCGCGAGGACCACCCGGACCGCGACGACGCGGACTGGCGCAGGCACCTCGTCGTCCGCCTCACCCCGGAGCGGACCCTGGACGTCCGCACCACCGAGACCTTCGACTTTCCCCCCACCGCCGACGCCCCCAGGGAGCCGTAAGTGAGCACGCCCGAGGAAGCCCGTCCCGAGCCCGTGGACGTCCCTCTCATCCAGATCAACACGGTCTCCGACGAGACCGGCGGCTGCGGCGAGGGCTGCGCCTGCGGCGACGGCGAGGAGTTCGAGTGCGGGCTCGACCCCGCCCTCGCGCAGCTGCTCGCCGACGCCGGTCTCGACCCCGTCCAGGTCGAGGACATCGCCCACCTCGCGATCGCCGAGGACCTCGACGGCGGAGTCGACGTCACGACCGTGGCGACCGTCCCCGAGGACGCCGTCGCCACGGCCGACTTCACCGCCCGCGAGGCCGGTGTCGTGGCCGGTCTGCGGGTCGCCGAGGCCGTCCTGTCGATCGTCTGCACCGACGAGTTCGAGGTCGAGCGGCACGTCGAGGACGGCGCGCGCGTGGAGGCCGGGCAGAAGCTGCTCAGCGTCACCGCCCGCACCCGCGACCTGCTCACCGGCGAGCGCAGCGCGCTCAACATCCTGTGTCGCCTCTCCGGCATCGCCACCGCCACGCGCGCGTGGGCGGACGCGCTGGAGGGCACGAAGGCGAAGGTCCGCGACACCCGCAAGACGACGCCGGGCCTGCGCGCCCTGGAGAAGTACGCGGTCCGCTGCGGCGGCGGCGTCAACCACCGCATGTCGCTCTCCGACGCCGCCCTGGTGAAGGACAACCACGTGGTGGCGGCCGGCGGCGTCGCCGAGGCCTTCAAGGCCGTCCGCGAGCTGTTCCCGGAGGTGCCGATCGAGGTCGAGGTCGACACGATGCACCAGGTCCGCGAGGTCCTGGACGCGGGCGCCGACCTGATCCTGCTCGACAACTTCACCCCGCTGGAGACCGAGGAGGCCGTCGCCCTGGTCGCGGGCCGCGCCGTCCTGGAGTCCTCGGGCCGGCTGACCCTGGAGAACGCGGCGGCGTACGCGGCGACCGGCGTGGACTACCTGGCGGTCGGCGGCCTCACCCACTCCTCCCCGATCCTCGACATCGGCCTGGACCTGCGCGAGGTGCGGGCCTGATGCTGCTCACCATCGACGTCGGCAACACGCACACGGTGCTCGGTCTCTTCGACGGCGAGGAGATCGTCGAGCACTGGCGGATCTCCACGGACCCGCGCAGGACCGCCGACGAGATGGCGGTCCTGCTCCAGGGCCTCATGGGCATGCACCCGCTGCTGGGCGTCGAGCTGAGCGACGGCATCGAGGGGATCGCCATCTGTGCGACGGTCCCCTCGGTGCTGCACGAGCTGCGCGAGGTGACCCGCCGGTACTACGGGGACGTGCCGGCGGTCCTGGTGGAGCCGGGCGTGAAGACGGGGGTGCCGATCCTCACGGACAACCCCAAGGAGGTCGGCGCCGACCGCATCATCAACGCGGTCGCGGCCGTCGAGCTGTACGGCGGTCCGGCGATCGTCGTGGACTTCGGCACGGCGACGACGTACGACGCGGTCAGCACGCGCGGGGAGTACGCGGGCGGCGCGATCGCCCCGGGCATCGAGATCTCGGTGGAGGCCCTGGGCGTCAAGGGCGCCATGCTCCGCAAGATCGAGCTGGCCCGGCCGCGCAGCGTGATCGGCAAGAACACGGTCGAGGCCATGCAGTCGGGCATCGTCTTCGGGTACGTGGGCCAGGTCGACGGCGTCGTGGCCCGGATGAAGCGGGAACTGGTCGGGCCGAAGGGCGACCCCTCCGACGTCACGGTGATCGCGACCGGCGGCCTGGCGCCGATGGTCCTCGCCGACTCGAAGGAGATCGACGCGCACGAGCCCTGGCTGACCCTGATCGGGCTGCGTCTGGTCTACGAGCGGAACGTGTCCCGCATGTAGGGGTGGGATCGGCGCGCCGCGATGATCGCTAAGCGAAAATTGTCCGATTAGCGCGTAGTGTCGGCCCATGCCCACGCCATACGGATCCCGCGGCGGCATGGCGTTCAGCGCGGACGAACTGCGTGTGCTTCGCCGCGCCCTTGCCACCGCCCTCCACCCTGCCCCCCTCCAGGAGGAGGACGTCCAGGACTGCCTGCGCCTGACCGAATCCGTGGACGAGGCGGTACGCGAGGCCGGCCGGCTGCGCGCCTTCCTCCTCGACGACCTGGCCCGCTACCGCGAGGCGCTGCCCGGGTCCCTCGGCGGCTACCTGGAGCTCCTCCGGGACGCGCTGGCGGCCGGCTACGACCCCGGCGCCGACGACCTCGCCGCCCTGCGCGCGCTGCGCCGCAACCCGGCCGCCGCCGAGCTGCTCGCCCGCTGCCAGGTCCTCGCCGAGCGCTCCGTACGCGAGCGCCTGGCCCGGGTCTCCCAGGCCACCGCTCCGGCCGTGCCCTCCGCCTCCCGGGCCCGGCTGCTCGCCCTGCCCGGCGGGCGCGCGACGGGCGACGAGCCCAAGCCGACCCCGCCCACCCCGGCCGAGCGCCCGGTGCCCAAGCCCTCCGAGGCGTTCCCGCCGCGCCGCCGCCCCGTACCCCCGCCCCCGCCCGAGGAACGGGTCGCCGGATGAGGGGGTGGCTCTCCGGTCGGGCCGGGCTCGCGGGGCCTGGCCCGTACTCCCCCGTAGTCCTTCGGGCGCGGGAGGTGCCCCCGCGCCGCGTTGCCGTCGGTCGCCGACTCCCCCGGCCACCGCTGGGAGGTGCCCCCGCCGCGTCGACTCCCTCCTCCGTCTTGCGATCGCGCTCGGCGTCCGGAGGATGAATCAGGGAGCCGGGACGGAGCGAGCGAAGCGAGTGCAGTGCACCGGACGCCGCGCGCCGACCCGGCCTGACCGGAGAGCCATCCCCTGGCTACTCTGGACGGCATGGACTACGTATCCGCGCTCGTGCCCCCCGTCGTGATGGCCGCGTTCTTCATCGGTCTCGTCGTCACGATCGTCAAGAGCCAGGGCGGCCCCAACAAGGCCAAGGAGGACGCGGCCGTGGACGCCGCCCTCGCCCGCGCCGAGGCGGCCCGCCAGGCGGACGGCCCCGCCGCCTCCTGAGGCCCCGTCGGCCCGTGTCACCGAGGACGTGCGACCTTTCGAGGTCGTGCGTCCTTTTTGTTGGTTTCTTGTCGCCAATAGCACCGTATTGACGTTTTGCGCACTATGGTGACGCTGTGCCCCGTCCATTGGGAGAGCTCGAAGACGCCGTCATGACGCGCGTATGGCAATGGAACCGCCCGGTGACCGTCCGGGAAGTCCTGGAGGACCTCCAGCAGGAACGGTCCATCGCCTACACCACCGTCATGACCGTCATGGACAATCTCCACCAGAAGGGCTGGGTCCGCAGGGAAGTCGAAGGCCGCGCCTATCGATATACGGCGGTCTCCACCCGCGCCGCCTACTCGGCGGCCCTGATGAACGAGGCCTGGGCGCAGAGCGACAACCCCGCCGCCGCGCTCGTCGCCTTCTTCGGGATGATGTCGCCGGAACAGCGGGAGTCGCTGAACGACGCCATCCGGATCGTCCAGCGCGACAGCCCCCTCCCCGCCGCCCCGCGGGAGCCCGAGGGTGGCGAAGGGACAGCCCGCCCGTAGCGATAGCGTCCCCCCATGTCGACCTCCGCCGAAGCCGTCACCGTCCGCAGGGCCCGCACCAGCGACGTCCCCGCGGTCCGCCGTCTCGTCGATCCTTTCGTGCAGCGCGGCATCCTGCTCGACAAGGCGACCGTGACCCTTTACGAGTCCATCCAGGAGTTCTGGGTCGCGGAACGCGACGAGGACGCCACCGTCGTCGGCTGCGGCGCACTCCACGTCATGTGGGAAGACCTCGCCGAAGTCCGCACTCTCGCCGTCGATCCCGAGTTCAAGGGCGCCGGCGTCGGACATCAGGTGCTGGACAAGTTGTTGCACACCGCCCGATGGCTCGGGGTGCGCCGGGTATTCTGCCTGACCTTCGAAGTCGACTTCTTCACGAAGCACGGCTTCGTCGAGATCGGCGAGACCCCGGTCGACGGAGATGTCTACAGCGAGCTCCTGCGTTCCTATGACGAGGGAGTCGCCGAGTTCCTCGGTCTCGAACGAGTGAAGCCGAACACCTTGGGCAACAGCCGGATGCTTCTGCACCTGTGAGGCGGAAGCCCGGGATCCTCTCGCGGAGCCCTATGTCCGAATCGCGCACGTTTCCCGCGCTGCCGGGCTTCTGAACCTCTCCCAGGGGTTTGTGTTTTTCCGAGAAAAGCGGTTTCCTTTCCGCGTACTGCATTTTCGATGAAAGGAAATCCGGTGGCACAGAAGGTTCAGGTCCTTCTTGTCGACGACCTCGACGGCGTCGAGGCGGACGAGACCGTGACGTTCGCGCTGGACGGCAAGACCTACGAGATCGACCTCACCACCGCCAACGCGGAAAAGCTCCGTGGCCTGCTCGAGCCGTACACCACGAGTGGCCGCCGTACCGGTGGCCGCACCGCCGGCGGACGCGGCAAGGGCCGCGCCGTGGCCACGGGCAGCCAGGACACCGCGAAGATCCGCGCGTGGGCCAAGGAGAACGGCATGAACGTCAACGACCGCGGTCGCGTGCCCGCCGACATCAAGGCTGCCTACGAGGACGCGAACCGCTGAGGCGACAGCTGCTGAGCCGTCCCACGGGTACGGGCACTCAGCAGCCGCACCCGATGGCACTCCGCCGCGGCGGCGGCCACGAGACGCACCAGACAGGGGGCGCCCGCAACGCCCCACGGCGCGGACCGCAGCACCGGCAGCGAGGGCTCGACCTCGCGGCCCGGCGCGGGCGCCCGCAGCCACACCGCGGCGCCCGGCGCGCCGGATCCGCTCCGCCCCGGGGGAAGGGGTGCGGTCATCCGGCCGTCGGCACCGAGGATCGCGAGATCCAGTGAGATCCCGCCCCACTCCAGCCAGTCGAGCAGTCCCGGGAGCTCCTCCGCGCTCCCCGCGGCCACGAGCAGCCCCATCCGGCGCCCCATCAGGGCCACAGGACCCGTCGCCGCGCCCATCCGGCGCAGCACGCCCCGGCCGGCCTCGGCAGGCACCTCCAGGACGTCGAAGCGCAGCCCGGTGACCAGCCGCACCGGCGGCCCCGCCTCCGTCGCCCAGCCGAGCTCGTCCTCGTACCACCGCGCGACGCCGCCGTCGCTCGGCGAGCGGGGCGGCGGGACGGTGAGGGCCATGTCCGGGGAACTCCGGAGAGGGCGTCTTGGTTACGCCCGCGGTGACACAGCGTCCCCGCCCGGTCGCGCGAGGTGTCCGGGATGGGGCCTAAGGGTGCATTCGAGCGCGCAAGGGTGTTCGCTGGTAGCGGAGGGAACCGGGGTACGCCGCATGGAGTGTCAGTCCTTACGGGTAAGACATTCCTAGTGGGGAGGGGCGACTCGCGGGCTTCGGCGTCTCACGTTCGCCATCGGCGTACTGATGGCGCGGGTAACTACTTGGCCTGCGGGAACATCGTCTCGCACCATCGGGTTGGAGCATTTGTCGGCTGTTCGGCAGCAGGTCTCCCCGCTGAAGAGGGGGTGATCCGGACGGATGTCGGCAGTTGGAATGAGCGGTCCCCGCTTGCGGGACTAAGCTGCGGAAGGACAGGGAGGGGATCGACCCCTAACTGACTGACCGCTCTGAGGAGCGATTAACGATGTTCGAGAGGTTCACCGACCGCGCGCGGCGGGTTGTCGTCCTGGCTCAGGAAGAAGCCCGGATGCTCAACCACAACTACATCGGCACCGAGCACATCCTTCTGGGCCTTATCCACGAGGGTGAGGGTGTCGCCGCTAAGGCCCTGGAGAGCCTCGGGATTTCGCTCGAGGCGGTCCGCCAGCAGGTTGAGGAGATCATCGGGCAGGGGCAGCAGGCCCCGTCCGGGCACATCCCCTTCACCCCGCGTGCCAAGAAGGTCCTGGAGCTGTCGCTCCGGGAGGCCCTCCAGCTCGGCCACAACTACATCGGCACCGAGCACATCCTGCTCGGCCTGATCCGCGAGGGCGAGGGCGTCGCCGCCCAGGTCCTCGTGAAGCTGGGTGCCGACCTCAACCGGGTGCGGCAGCAGGTCATCCAGCTGCTCTCCGGCTACCAGGGCAAGGAAGCCGCCACGGCCGGCGGTCCTGCCGAGGGCACCCCCTCGACGTCCCTGGTCCTCGACCAGTTCGGCCGGAACCTCACCCAGGCGGCCCGCGAATCCAAGCTCGACCCGGTCATCGGGCGCGAGAAGGAGATCGAGCGGGTCATGCAGGTGCTGTCCCGCCGCACCAAGAACAACCCGGTCCTCATCGGCGAGCCCGGCGTCGGCAAGACCGCCGTCGTCGAGGGCCTGGCGCAGGCCATCGTCAAGGGCGAGGTGCCCGAGACCCTCAAGGACAAGCACCTCTACACCCTGGACCTCGGCGCGCTGGTCGCCGGCTCCCGCTACCGCGGTGACTTCGAGGAGCGCCTGAAGAAGGTCCTCAAGGAGATCCGCACCCGCGGCGACATCATCCTGTTCATCGACGAGCTCCACACCCTCGTGGGTGCGGGCGCCGCCGAGGGCGCGATCGACGCCGCCAGCATCCTCAAGCCGATGCTGGCCCGCGGTGAGCTCCAGACCATCGGCGCCACCACGCTCGACGAGTACCGGAAGTACCTGGAGAAGGACGCGGCCCTCGAGCGCCGCTTCCAGCCCATCCAGGTCGCCGAGCCGTCGCTGCCGCACACCATCGAGATCCTCAAGGGTCTGCGCGACCGGTACGAGGCCCACCACCGGGTCTCCATCACCGACGAGGCCCTCGTCCAGGCCGCGACCCTGGCCGACCGGTACATCTCGGACCGCTTCCTCCCGGACAAGGCGATCGACCTGATCGACGAGGCCGGCTCCCGGATGCGCATCCGCCGGATGACCGCGCCGCCGGACCTCCGCGAGTTCGACGAGAAGATCGCCGGCGTCCGCCGCGACAAGGAGTCCGCGATCGACTCGCAGGACTTCGAGAAGGCCGCGTCCCTGCGCGACAAGGAGAAGCAGCTCCTCGCCGCGAAGGCCAAGCGCGAGAAGGAGTGGAAGGCCGGCGACATGGACGTCGTCGCCGAGGTCGACGGCGAGCTGATCGCCGAGGTCCTCGCGACCGCCACCGGCATCCCGGTCTTCAAGCTGACCGAGGAGGAGTCCTCGCGTCTGCTCCGCATGGAGGACGAGCTCCACAAGCGCGTCATCGGCCAGAAGGACGCCGTCATCGGCCTCTCGCGGGCCATCCGCCGCACCCGTGCGGGTCTGAAGGACCCGAAGCGCCCCGGTGGCTCGTTCATCTTCGCCGGCCCGTCCGGCGTCGGTAAGACCGAGCTGTCCAAGGCGCTCGCCGAATTCCTCTTCGGCGACGAGGACGCGATGATCTCCCTCGACATGTCGGAGTTCAGCGAGAAGCACACGGTTTCCCGCCTCTTCGGTTCGCCGCCGGGATACGTCGGCTACGAAGAGGGCGGCCAGCTCACCGAGAAGGTGCGCCGCAAGCCGTTCTCCGTCGTCCTCTTCGACGAGGTCGAGAAGGCCCACCCCGATATCTTCAATTCCCTTCTCCAGATCCTGGAGGACGGTCGCCTGACCGACTCCCAGGGCCGGGTCGTGGACTTCAAGAACACGGTCATCATCATGACCACCAACCTCGGGACCAGGGACATCTCGAAGGGCTTCAACCTGGGCTTCGCCGCCCAGGGCGACACGAAGTCCAACTACGAGCGGATGAAGGCGAAGGTCAGCGACGAGCTGAAGCAGCACTTCCGCCCGGAGTTCCTCAACCGTGTGGACGACATCATCGTCTTCCCGCAGCTGACGCAGGAGGACATCCTCCAGATCGTCGACCTGATGATCAGCCGCGTCGACGAGCGCCTCAAGGACCGGGACATGGGCCTCGAGCTCTCCCAGTCCGCGAAGGAGCTGCTCGCCAAGAAGGGTTACGACCCGGTGATGGGCGCCCGGCCGCTGCGCCGGACGATCCAGCGCGAGATCGAGGACACGCTGTCGGAGAAGATCCTCTTCGGCGAGCTGCGCCCCGGTCACATCGTGGTCGTGGACACGGAGGGCGAGGGCGAGGAGCGCAAGTTCACCTTCCGCGGCGAGGAGAAGACGGCCCTGCCGGACGCCCCGCCGATCGAGGCGGCGGGCGGCCCGGGCCCGAACCTCTCGAAGGACGCGTGACGCACGCGCCGAGCGCTGAGCGGTAAGGGGCGGCCCCGGAACCAGAACGGTTCCGGGGCCGCCCCTTTCCTGTGCCGTCAGGGCGCGAGGGCCCGGCGGACCTGCTCCCCGTCGCTCCCCGCCCGGGTGAGTTCGAGCTCGTCCAGCGAGGGGAAGATCTCGCCGATCCGGCTGAGCTCCGGCTCCTCCTCGTGGGTCAGGCGGACGGTCCGCACCGATTCCACAGCCATCCCTTCCGGGCAGCCGACGAGATCCCCCTCGTCGATCCAGAGGGCGCGCACCGTGGAGAGGGTGGCGAGCCCCCGCCATGCGTCGGCGCTCGCGTACGGCGCCTTCCACAGATTCAGCGAGGTCAGGCTCCGGAGCCGTCCGAGCGTCTCCAAGCCGTCCTCGGGCCAGCTGCCCGGCAGCTGCAGCAGGCCGAGCGGTGCTCCCGTGGGCAGGTCCGCCGCGGACCACCGGGCGTCGACGCGCAGTCCCAGGACGAGGGACTCCAGCCGGGTCAGTCCGGACAGCGCGGAGAGGCGGGGTCGGCGGCCCGGCCGCCGCAGCCGGAGGGCCACGGGATCGCAGGCGGCGAGGAGCCGGGCGAGGCCCTCGTCCGACACGGACTCGTCGACCTCCAGCAGATCGGGACGCAGGCCGAGCCGGATGAGCGCGTCCACGTGCTCGTCGCCGTGGACGAAGTACCGGAGCTCGCCGGGATCGAGCCGTGCGATGACCTCCTCGGCGTACGGGCCGGGCTCGAAGCGGGTCCAGGCGTGCATCAGCTGGGCCCGGATCCGCAGTGAGGGGTGATCGGCGAAGCGGGCCAGATAGGGGAGGGCCGCGTCCACCATGATGTGAGTGGCCGCGATCACCGAGTGGTACGCCTGCTCCTCGCCCAGCTCCTCCGGCCCGCCCAGCAGCCGGAGCACCGGTGAGCCGCCCAGTGCGAGCTGGCGGGCCTCGTCGTCCGAGCGGGGCGGGATCAGCTCGGCCGTGCGGGCCATGATCTCGTCCCGCACTTCGGGGGACACCTCCGTGGCGCTTTCGAGCGCGGTCGCCGCGACCATCAGGATGCGCAGCTGGTCGCGGCGGTCCTCGGCGGAGTCCGCCGCTGCCAGCAGCTCGCGGAGGATCTCCGCGCACTCGCGCGGTCGGGCATGCCCGACCGCCATGCGGATGACGTCCTCCCACTGGTCGTCGGCGGCGTGGCGGACCAGGACGCCGATGTCCCAGTGGTCCACCAGGGCCTTGGCGGCCAGGTAGTCCTGGAAGGTGCGGTGGACGAAGTCGACGGTGTCCTCCGTCGGCTCGCGCAGCAGGCCGCTGCGGTGGAGGAGGTGGGTGAAGACCCGCCCGGGGTCGTGCGGGGCGGCTTCCTGGACCGCCGGGACCGCCTCCCGCACGAGCGACTCCGCGCGGGCCCGGTCCAGCTGGGTGCGGCCGTTCAGCGTCAGCCAGTACGCGAGGCGCTGGACGAGCTGGATCTGGGGTGCCTCGTCGAGGGCGATGCCGGACGGGGCTCCCATGTCCCGCTCGCGGTCGCGGCGCGAGAGGAGCATCGACAGGGCGGCCTCGTAGAGCGCCTTGCGGCCGCGGGGCAGGAAGCCGCGTCGGTCTCGGTGGAGGGCGCAGATGAGGCCGCACATGAGGGGGTTGGTAGCGAGCTGGGCGACGTGCCCGGTGGTGCGGAGGGCGTCGAGGAGCGGCTGCTCGTACGGCTCCGCCTCCGGCCCGGCGGCCCGGTGCCAGCGGCGTACGAAGGTGGCGACCTCGGTGCGGGTCATGGGGGAGAGGGTCAGTTCGGTGAAGCCGTCGCGGGCCAGCCAGTCGTCGCGTACGGCGGTGGGGCGCGAGGTGACGAGCCAGCGGTTGCCCTCGTACGCGTCGAGGAGGTTCCGGAGCCAGTCGCGGGCCCGGCCGCGTTCGGCCTCGGGGATCTCGTCGATGCCGTCGACGAGGACGACGGCACGGCCGGCGGCGAGGACCCGGTCGGCCCAGCCGTCGGGCGGGGTCAGCGGGCAGCCGGCGGCCGGGAGGAAACGGTCGGGGGCGGGGAGCCGCTCGCCGTGGCGGGTGAGGGCGCGCAGGGGGAGGACGAAGGGGACGCGGCCCCGGAGGTACGCCATGCCGTCCGCGCGTCCCTCGGTCGAGGCCGAGACCGCCAGCCACTGGACGAGGGTGGTCTTGCCGGAGCCCGCCAGGCCGCGCAGCAGGACTTTGTCGTGGCGGGCGAGGGCGAGGTCGGCGCGGACCGTCTGTTCCCGCTGGTGGGGGAGGAGGTGTCCGGCCTCGTCGGGCACGTCGGGTGCGGGAGCTTCGCCCGTCGCCTCCAGGGACAGGTACGCGAGGTCCAGCGGCCACTCGTCCGGTGAGTGGTGCAGGTCGATGCCGTAGATCGTCAGGCGGCCGTGCTTCTTCGCGAGGTGGGCCAGGTAGCGGCGTTCGAAGTCCGCGTCCCGCGAGTCCGTCCGCGGTGTCCGGCGGATGACCTCGTCGACCTTCGCGATGAGCTCGGCCTGGGCCCGGGTCTGTTCGACCAGGCTGCGGGCGACGAACGTGGAGCGCTGGGTGAAGAACTCCAGGAGGTGGAGGGCGGCCCATTCGGTGAGGGACTCCAGGTACAGCGCCGAGTCCGTCGAGAGGCCGTCCGGCGGCGGGGCCGCCGCCCGCAGGCGGCGGGCGAGGTCGCGGTGGCCGAGGCGGACGGCCTGGACGTCGTCCATGTCGAGGTCGCCCAGGGCGAGCAGGGTCCTGGCGAGGGTGTCGGTGACGGCCTCGGTCTCGTCGGCCGGGAAGGGGCGCTCGCCGCCGCCGAGGGACCGTTCGACGAGGGTCGCGGCGAGCTTGCGGACGTCCCGCTCGGTGAGGCTGCGCTTCTCGCCGCGGAAGGAGACCAGGGAGGAGAGCCGGATCGTGCCCGATGAGGCGGTGAGACCGGCGCCCGGGCCGTCGCCGACCAACAGTTTCCTCAGCAGTGGGCCGATCGCGGCCGAGGCGAGGCGGGTGCCGATGAGCGCCGGTTCCATGTGTCCCCCCTGTGGATTCCCGAAGCGGTCAGCGTAGTGCGGGACGGCCTTCGGGGCGGCTCGGTCGCGTGACCCAGATCCCATTCGGGATGGCTCGTCGCGTGACCCAGATCCCATTCGGGATGGCGCGCTGGTGACAAGGCGCACAGGCGTTTCGGGCGGTACTAAACGGAATAGTGGCGACCTTTGGGGTCGATTCGGGACGTTCAGGTGTGAACCGTCGGGACTTTGGTCCCGAGGGGGCCCGAACCGGGTGCTGGGCGCCCTTTCGGGCGGTTCCGGGCGCCCGCGACGTGCGCTTAAACCGATTCGCTTGTGGCGGTATGTCCGTTTTCCCGACCCTCTCCGGAGGTCGTCAAGAGGTGAACTTCCTGGGAGATCACTACGACGCAATGTCGTAGATGGGGTGTTTGGGCCGGGGTGGGGGTCCGGGTTACCAAAGATGAGCAAGCCCGACGCAGCGCACCGTCCGCGTCGGGTCCCGTACTTCCCGGAGGTCTTCCCCCGTATGTCGAAGCGCGTCATGAACCCCGCCGCCCGTATCACCGCCGTTGCTCTCGCCACCGCGGGTCTGGGAGCGACGCTGGTGGCCGGAGCAGGGTCCGCCTTCGCCGCCGAGGGCAAGATCGCCGCCCCGGCCGCGCTGACCGCGTCCGCCGCCGTCGCCGCCCAGGCCGACGCCCAGGCCCACGTCGCCGCCCAGGTGAAGGCCGCCGTCGCCAAGGCCGCCGCCGTGAAGGCCACGCCCGTGAAGGCCGTCAAGAAGGCCGCCCCGGCCTGGGTCAAGCCGGTCACCTCGTACGCCCTCAGCGCCAGCTTCAACCAGGGCGGCGCCATGTGGGCCCACAAGCACTCCGGCCAGGACTTCGCCGTCCCGGTCGGCACCCCGGTCAAGGCCGCCGCCGCCGGCACCGTCGTGAAGGCCGGCCCGAACGGCGGCGGCGACGGTCCCGCGTACGGCAACGCGATCGTCGTCAAGCACGCCAACGGCACGTACTCGCAGTACGCCCACCTGTCGAAGATCAAGGTCTACATCGGTCAGAAGGTCGGCGCCGGCCAGCAGATCGCCCTCTCGGGCAACACCGGCAACTCCTCCGGCCCCCACCTGCACTTCGAGATCCGTACGACCCCGAACTACGGCTCCGCCGTCAACCCGATGGCCTTCCTGCGGGCCCACGGCGTCGGCGTCTGACACATTTCACCGGTCCCCGTGGGCCCGGTTCAGCAGATCGAGGGCGACCTCGAGGGTGGCCGCGTGCTTCTCCTCGGGGTCGCCCTCGATGTTCTGCATGAAGAACGCGCCCGCGTGCAGCGTGAAGATCGCGCTGACGCAGCGGACCTGGTCCACCATCGCGAAGCCGGGCTCCTGGAGCAGGCCGGTCAGCTCGATCATGCGTTCCTTGAAGGTGAGGCCGACGCTCAGCTCGCGCACCGTGGCCTGGTTCTCCTGCATGAAGCGGAAGAGCGGGGCCGCCGCCCTCAGCGCCACCTGGTAGCGGCGCAGGATCTCCCGCTTGGTCTCGACGGTGGCGGGCTGCTCCCGGCCCCAGGCGATCAGCTCGTCCATCGGCCGGGTCAGGTCCTCGAAGATCCCGACGAGGATGTCTTCCTTGGTCTTGAAGTGGTAGTAGAGCGCGGCCTTGGTGACGTCGAGGCGTTCCGCGATCTCGCGCAGCGAGGTCTTCTCGTAGCCCTGCTCGGCGAAGAGTTCGAGGGCCACGTCCTGGATGCGCTGACGGGTGTTTCCTCGGGCCTGAGCCATGGTCTCTCGCTTCCGCAGATACTTACTTGACGACCGGCAAGTTACGGGTCTACCGTCCCCAGTGTAGTAACTAGCCGGGCGGCAAGTAAGGGATCGACATGGCGACGAAACAGAACGTTCAGGCAGCACAGGGGGAGACTGCGGATCCGCAGCCGCGCAGCGTGCGCGTCGTCCTCCTCGCCCTCATGATCGCGATGCTGCTCGCGATGCTGGACAACATGATCATCGGCACCGCGATGCCGACGATCGTCGGCGAGCTCGGCGGCCTGGAGCACCTCTCCTGGGTCGTCACGGCCTACACCCTGGCCACCGCCGCCTCCACCCCCCTCTGGGGCAAGCTCGGCGACATGTTCGGCCGCAAGGGCGTCTTCCTCACCTCGATCGTGATCTTCCTGATCGGCTCGGCGCTCAGCGGCATGGCCCAGGACATGGGTCAGCTCATCGGCTTCCGCGCCATCCAGGGCCTCGGCGCCGGTGGCCTCATGGTCGGCGTCATGGCGATCATCGGCGACCTGATCCCGCCCCGCGAGCGGGGCAAGTACCAGGGCATGATGGCCGGAATCATGGCCCTCGCCATGATCGGCGGCCCCCTCGTCGGCGGCACCATCACCGACCACTGGGGCTGGCGCTGGTCCTTCTACATCAACCTGCCGCTCGGCGTCGTCGCCCTCGCCATGCTCACCACCGTCCTGCACCTGCCGAAGAAGCAGCGCGCCACGGGCACCCGGATCGACTTCCTCGGCGCCGCGCTGCTGACCGTCGGCATCACCGCGATCGTCCTCGTCACCACCTGGGGCGGCACGGAGTACGCCTGGGGCTCGGCCACCATCCTCGGCCTCGCGATCGGCGGCGCCGCCGCCCTCGCCGCCTTCCTCTTCGTCGAGACCCGGGCGAGCGACCCGATCATGCCGCTGCACATCTTCCGCAGCCGCAACTTCACCCTGATGTCCCTGATCGGCTTCATCACCGGCTTCGTGATGTTCGGCGCGGTCCTCTACCTGCCGATCTTCCAGCAGTCCGTCCAGGGCGCCTCGGCCACCAACTCCGGCCTGCTGCTCCTGCCGATGCTGCTGTCGATGATGGTCATCTCGCTGCTCGTCGGCCGCTTCACCACCAGCACCGGCAAGTACAAGATCTTCCCGATCGCGGGCGGCGCGCTCATGGTGGCCGGCCTCTTCCTGCTCTCCACCATGGACACCGGCACCTCGCGCCTCGTCTCCGGGATCTGGATGGCCGTCCTCGGCGCCGGCATGGGCTTCCTCATGCAGATCACCATGCTGGTCGCCCAGAACAGCGTGGAGATGAAGGACATGGGCGTCGCCTCCTCCTCCACCACCCTCTTCCGGACGCTCGGCTCCTCCTTCGGCGTCGCGATCATGGGCGCCCTCTTCACCAGCCGCGTCCAGGACGAGATGGCCTCCCGTGGCGGCGCCGGGCTCACCGAGCGGACCGCCCAGCTCGACGCGGCGAGCCTCGCCAAGCTGCCGGCCGCGCTCCGCGAGGCCTACCAGCACGCGGTCGCGTCCGGCACGCACGGCGCCTTCCTCGTCGCCTCCGCCGTCGCCGTCCTCGGCTTCGTCCTCGCCTTCTTCGTCAAGGAGGTGGCGCTCCGCGGCGCCGGCCCGGCCGCGGAGCCGAAGGCGGAGACCGGCGACACCGCGAAGGTCGCCGAGACGGTCTGATTCCTCGTACGACAGACGGTCTGATCGCTCGTACGACGGTGGGGCCGGTCCTTCCTGGACCGGCCCCACCGTCATGCGCTCACTCCGCCAGCCGCAGGATCGGGAAGCTGCCCGTGTTCGTCGGCGCGTGGTCCGGCAGCCACAGCACCGCGATGGCGCCGCCCACTCCCTCCGCGGCCCCCTCCGAGGCCACGTTCCGGAAGGTCAGCCGGGCGCCGAGGACCCGGGCCTGGCCCGCCGCGATCGTCAGGCCCAGGCCGTGGCCCTGGCCCGCGCGGTCGCTCGTCCCCGTACGGAAACGGCTCGGGCCCTCCTTGAGGAGCGACTCGGGGAAGCCCGGACCGTGGTCGCGGACCCGGACCACCCGGCCCTCGACGGTGACCTCCACCGGCGGCTTGCCGTGCTTGGCCGCGTTGGCGAGGAGATTGCCCAGGACCCGCTCCAGGCGGCGCGGGTCGGTGTTCACCCAGGACTCGTGCACGACCCGGACGACGACCTCCGGGTCCAGGGCCCGCACCCGCCGCTCCACGAACTCCCCGAGCGCGATCTCCTGGAGCTCGGCCCGCTCCGACGCGCTGTCGAGCCGGGCCACCTCCAGGACGTCCTCGACCAGCGTCCGCATGGCCTGCGCCCGGTCCCGTACGAGCTCGGTCGGACGCCCCGGCGGCAGCAGCTCGGCCGCAGTGAGCAGCCCGGTGACGGGGGTGCGCAGCTCGTGCGCGATGTCGGCGGTGACCCGGCGCTCCGCCTCGATCCGCTCGTTCAGGGCGTCGGTCAGGGCGTCGACGGCCCAGGCCAGGTCGTCGGTCTCGTCCCGTACGACCCCGCCGACGGCTTCCCGCACCCGGACGTCCGTGTTGCCCTGGGCCACCCGGCCGGCCGCGACGGCGGCCTTCCGCAGCCTCCGCGAGAGCCCGCCGCCGATGAGCACGCCGAGCGCGCAGCCGCCGAAGACCACCGACACCGAGCCGATCACGAGGGCCCGGTCCAGATCGTTCATGATCGTCGCGCTGCGGTCGGCGAAGGGGATGTGCAGCGACAGCACGTCGCCGTTGGCGAGCGGCACGGCCGCCCACACGTCCGGCGGCCCGCCGTGCCGGTGCTCCTGCACGTACGTCCCGCGCCGCTTGTCCCGCATCAGCTGGTCCAGCTGGTCCGGCAGCGCCGGGTCGTTGATCTTCGTGCCGAAACGGGGCTCCTTCGGCTTCGACGTCTCGTACATCCGCTGGGCGAAGAGCAGCCGCTCCATCTGCACCTCGCGCGCGTTGTCGAGCATCGAGATGCGGGCGGCGTTGTGCACGACGATGCTCAGGGTGACCGCGATGAGGGCGCCGACCGCCGCGATGGCGACGGCGATCTTCCAGCGGACCCCGGTACGCAGGGGCAGCGGCTTCACCGGACCGCGCCCGTCTCGGGGGATGGATCGTGGGGGATCATGCCGCCCTAGCTCTTGAGCTTGTAGCCGAAGCCGCGCACGGTCTCGATCCGGTCCTGGCCGATCTTGGCGCGCAGCCGCTGCACATGGACGTCCACGACCCGGGTGTCACCGCCCCAGCCGTAGTCCCAGACCCGCTCCAGGAGTTTGTCCCGGGACAGCACGGTGCCCGGCGCCGACGAGAACTCCAGGAGCAGCCGCATCTCGGTCGGGGTCAGCGCCACCGGCGCCCCGCCCTTGCGGACCTCCATGCCCTCGGTGTCGACCTCCAGGTCGCCGAAGACGAGGAGCCCGCCGCCGTCCGGCGCGTCCCCCTGCTCGCCCGCGCCGACGCCGCCCGCGTGCCCGAAGCGGCGCAGCACGGCCCGGATGCGGGCCATGAGCACCGAGCCGTCGAAGGGCTTGGTCACGTAGTCGTCGGCGCCGGCCTCCAGGCCGAGCACGACGTCGATCGAGTCGGCGCGCGCCGAGAGCATGATCACGGGCACGGTCGACTCGTCGCGGATGCGGCGGCAGAGGCTGACCCCGTCCATCCCCGGCAGCATCACGTCGAGGAGCGCGATGTCGGGCCGCCGCGCCCGGAAGGCGTCCAGGCCGGAGAGCCCGTCGGGCATGGCGGTCACCCGGAAGCCGTCCCGCTCCAGGGCGAGCTGGGTGGCCTCACGGATGACGTCGTCGTCCTCGACGAACAGGACATGGGTTTCGGCCATCGTGCGTGCCCTTCGGGGTCTGTGCGTTCTCTCGGTCCACGGCTCAGTCGGCGGGGGACGCGGCCGGCGTGGGCTCCGCGCCGTCGCCGACGGCCCTGCTGTAGTCGTTGTGCACCCAGTCGTGCTGGGTGAACCTGCTGCCCGACCAGCGGTAGGTGATCACGTCCTCGCCCGAGGGGTACGCGACCGGATCGCCCTTCGCGTACACCTGCTTGGTGACCACGAGGTCGCCCCGGTCGATCGTGGCGTAGACCGCCGCGTCCTCGGCCATGAACACGTTCTCGTACCGGTCGCTCTGCTTGCGGTAGACGTACGTGCCGATGCCGACGGCGTCGCCGCAGGTCATCACGTTGACGACGACGTCGGGGGCGGAGGCGTTCGTGAGGTCGCCGTAGGAGGCGTCCACGGGGTACGCGTCCGCGACGCACGGCTTCAGATCGCTCTTCAACCGCTGGCCGATCTTCGGGTCGGCCTTCAGGAGCGCGATCGGATCCACCCGCTCGGCCGACTGCGGGCCGGCGGTGCCGGAGGCGGAGGGGGTGGGCGCCGCGGCGGCGATCTCGTCGGTGCGGGCCGCGCCCTCGTCGCGGGAGCCGGTGCCGCCGGTGGAGCAGGCGGCCAGGGACAGCCCGACGGCGACGAGCCCGGCCGTCGCCGTGACGCTCGCCGCCTTGACGGTACGGCGCGGGCGGCGGCGCCCGGTGGGGTACCGGTCGCCGCCGCCGCTCACACCGTGGTGGCCTTCGTGTGGTCTGCCGTCGGGTCCGCCGTCTAGGCCGCGCACCGCTCCCGCCCCCCTTCGTCACCTCGTACGGTCGCCCGCTCCCCCGTCCGCCCCAGGGCACGGGCGTCGAGGTCACGGCTCTCCAGCTCCTGGCGGAGCCGGGCGAGCGCGCGGTGGAGCGTCGACTTCACCGTACCCGTCGACATGCCGAGCGCCGCCGCCGTCTCCTCCGTGCTCATCTGCTCCCAGTGACGCAGGACGACGACGCTCCGCTGCTTCGGCGCGAGCACCTTCAGGACGTCCATGAGGAGGGCGCGGTCGGCGTGCTGCTCGGTCGGGTCCTCGACGCACGCGTCCGGCAGCTGCTCGGTCGGCACCTCCTCGAGCTTGCGGGAGCGCCACCACTCGGTCCGGGTGTTGATCATGACCCGGCGCAGGTAGGCGTCGGCGAGGGACTTGTCGGCGATGCCGTCCCAGCGGCCGTACGTACGGGCCAGCGCCGTCTGGAGCAGGTCCTGGGCGTCGACGGGGTCGGCGACGAGCCGGCGGGCGCTGCGCAGCAGCGCGTCCTGCCGCGTGCGTACGTACTCCTCGAAGTCGAGCACCTCGCCCTGCCGCATCCCAACCGCCTCCGATCCCCGTGACCTTGTCCTCGTGTCGTGGACGACGCTACGGAGCGGTTGTCACGGGGCTGTGCGGGCCAGCCGTCGGTCGACGCACGGCTACCCATCGGTTGTGTAACAGCGGGGGCGGAAAAGGTTTGAGGCCCCGCTCCGGGGAGAGCGGGGCCTCGAACGGGCCGGGCGCGGCCTCAGGACAGCGGCAGCCGGTACCGGTCGCCCTCCAGCGGTTCGACGAGACCGTCCGAGACCAGCCCGTCCAGGGCCCTGCCCCGCTGCACCGGCTCGTCCCAGACCGCGTCCAGGGCCGCCTGCGTCACCGGCTCCGCCGACTCCCGCAGCACCGCGAGGAGCCGGCCGCGCACCTGCCGGTCGGTCCCGGCGTACGTCTGACCGCGCCGCGGCGGACCGTCGTGCGCCGGCTTCCCCGAGAGCCGCCAGGCGCACCGCTCGGCGATCGGGCAGCGCCCGCAGTCCTCGTTCTTCGCCGTGCACACCAGGGCGCCCAGCTCCATGGAGGCGGCCGCCCAGCGGGCGGCCGTCGTCTCGTCGTCCGGCAGCAGCGCCCGGGCGAGCCGCCGCTCGGCGGCCGTGGTCGCGTTCGGCGGGTACTGGACGCCGGTCGCCGCCCGTGCGAAGACCCGGCGCACGTTGGTGTCCAGGACCGCGTGGCGCTGTCCGTACGCGAAGGAGGCCACCGCCGCCGCCGTGTACTCGCCGATCCCGGGCAGCGCGAGCAGCTGCCCGTGGTCGCGGGGCACGTCGCCGTGGTGCCGTTCCGTTATGGCGACGGCGGCCGCGTGCAGCCGCAGCGCCCGGCGCGGGTAGCCGAGCCGGCCCCAGGCGCGGACCGCCTCGCCGGGGGCCTCGGCGGCCAGGTCGGCCGGGCGCGGCCAGCGCGCCAGCCACTGCTCATACACCGGCAGGACCCGGACCACCGGGGTCTGCTGGAGCATGAACTCACTGACCATGACGCCCCAGGCGCCGGCCTCGGGGCGGCGCCAGGGCAGGTCACGGGCGTGCCGGTCGAACCAGGCGAGGACGGGCCCGTGCAGCTCGGCGGGGAGCGCCGGGGCGACGGGGACCGTGGACGTGGGGGGAGTGTCGATGGAAGTCATGGCACCCCCGATCCTGGCACGTCCCCGGCGGGATCAGTACGCGCCGTGGCGCGCGCGAGAGCGACGGTCGGAGTGCGCGGGGGCGTGCGCGGAGGCGTGCGCAGGCGTCCCGCGCCCCGCACACCACACCACGGCCGAGCTCCGGCTCGACCGGGCCGTCTCCACCAGCGACCGCACGGGCCGCTCCGCCGCCCGCATCACGACGAAGGCGACCAGGGCGCCGGCGATCAGGCCGACGGTCACGTCGTGCGGGTAGTGGACCCCGACGAAGACCCGGGAGAAGGCCATGAGCAGCGCCATCGGCACGGTCAGCCAGACGATCCCGCGCCAGGACAGGGCGAGGGCGATCGCGGCGGCACCCGCGATGGCCGAGTGGTTGCTGGGGAAGGACCAGTCGCCGTGCGGCGGGCAGGCGACGAGCGAGACGGGCGCGCCGGCGACCGCGCGGCACGGGCGTTCCTCGTCGATCAGGGACTTCAGGGCCTCGCTCACCACGTAGCCGAAGCCGGTGGCGACCGGGGCGAGCAGCGCGAGCGCCATCGCCCGGCTCGACCCCTCCCTGGAGCGCCACCAGCCGACGAGGAACAGCACGGCGAAGAGCAGCAGCCCGAGCTCCGTCCACACCTCGGCGAGCCACTGGAACCAGTGGGGCGTGGAGTGGGCGAAGTCGGCGACGTCGAGATACAGACGGCCGGAGAGGTCGAGAAGGGTGTTCATGGTGCATGACGCTAACCGGAATCCGGAGTCCGCCGCCCCAGGCCAACGGCCGGAACGACCCCTGACGAAAGTGGGGGGCCGCGATTCGCGCGGGTTTCCCAGGGGTTCCGTCGGGGTTCGTCAGGGTTCCGTCGGAGTTCCGGGAAAAGTTCCCCGGACCGACGGATGTGATCATCGGCAAAACTTGGGCTCTCGGGCGGCGGGTGGGGCGGGAGTTGGGCCGGATCTCTCGTAAGGTTCGGGTCGTGGGATCTTTGCGCAATCCGGTCGGGCCGCTTCCCTCCACCATCTACTGGCGACGGAGGGCGGTGGCGGCGTGCCTGGTGGCGCTCCTCGCGGTCCTCGCCGTGTGGGCCTTCACCTCCGGTGACGGCGGCGGGAAGAAGCCCAACGACGCCGCCAACGGCTCGTCGCCGACCCCGCCGTCGATCACCCCCGGGCCCTCCGGCACCGGCCCGGCGATCAGCCAACAGCCCGGCGGACGCGACGAGTCGGGGGACTCCGGCGGGACCGCGGGCGACAACGGCGTTTCGGGGGGCTCCGGTACGGACGCGGGCGCGGGCGCCGACGCCGGTACGGACTCCGGCGCCGAGGGCGCGGGAGGCACCACGGGCACCGGCAAGAACGGCGACACCGACGGGGCCGGCGGCGACGGAGGCGCGGGCACCGGCGCGGGCCAGCAGGTCCCGGCCGACTCCCCGCTCCCCAACTGCCCCGCCTCGACCCTGGACTTGACCCTCCGCTCCACCAAGGTCACCTACGAGGCAGGGGAGAAGCCCCGCTTCCAGCTCGTCGTGAAGAACACCTCGAACACCACCTGCAAGGCCGACTTCGGGCCCCGCAACGTCGTCCTGACGATCAGCGACGACCGGGACGACGAGGTCTGGTCCACCGCCGACTGCCCCCGCCCCGGCACCCCGCTGCTGCTGCGCGTCCCCGCGCACGCCACCCTCACCCACACCGTGGAATGGGACCGCCGCCGCAGCGCCCCGCAGTGCGCCACCGCCCCGGCGGGCCAGGCCGGCCCCGGCACCTATCTGGTGGAGGCGGAGATGCCGGGCACGAAGGTGCTCGCGGCGTCGTTCCGGCTCGCGAAGGACTGAGCCGAGGGGTACGTCCTGGACGTACTCCGAGCGGTACGGTCCCGTGCGTACTCCGAGCGGTACGTCCTAGACGTACCGCTCCAGGATCGAGGACTCCGCGAGCCGCGACAGGCCTTCGCGGACGCTGCGGGCACGCGCCTCGCCGACGCCGTCGACGGTCTGGAGGTCGTCCACGCTCGCCGCGAGCAGCTTCTGCAGCCCGCCGAAGTGCTCCACCAGGCGCTCGATGATCGCGCCGGGCAGCCGCGGCACCTTCGCCAGGAGCCGGTAGCCGCGCGGGGAGACCGCCGAGTCGAGGGTCTCGGGCGAGCCGCTGTAGCCGAGGGCCCGCGCCACGACCGGAAGCTCCAGGAGTTCGGTGTGGGTGAGCGCGTCCAGTTCGGTGAGCGCCTCGGCGACCGTCCGCGAGCGCTTCGCCGTCGGCTCCGGCACGTAGTCCCTGATCACCAGCTCGCGCTCCGGCTCCACGCCCGCGATCAGCTCGTCGAGCTGGAGCGAGAGGAGCCGCCCGTCGGTGCCGAGCTCCACCACGTACTCGGCGATCTCGGTGGCGATCCGGCGGACCATCTCCAGGCGCTGCGCGACCGCGGTGACGTCCCGGACCGTGACCAGGTCCTCGATCTCCAGGGCGGAGAGCGTGCCGGCCACCTCGTCGAGCCGCAGCTTGTACCGCTCCAGGGTCGCGAGCGCCTGGTTGGCGCGGGAGAGGATCGCGGCCGACTCCTCCAGGACCCGGCGCTCGCCGTTCACGTACAGCGCGATCAGGCGCATCGACTGGGAGACGGAGACGACCGGGAAGTTGCACTGCTTGGAGACCCGGTCCGCGGTGCGGTGGCGGGTGCCGGTCTCCTCGGTGGGGATGGAGGCGTCCGGGACGAGCTGCACGCCCGCGCGGTGGATCTTGGTGATGTCCTTGTCGAGGACGAGCGCGCCGTCGAGCTTGCACAGCTCACGCAGGCGCGTGGCGGTGAACTCGACGTCCAGCACGAAACCGCCCGTGCACATCGAGTCGACCGTCTTGTCCAGGCCGAGAACCAGGAGACCGCCCGTGTTCCCCCGGAGGATCCGCTCCAGGCCGTCGCGCAGCGCGGTGCCCGGCGCGACCGCGCTCAGGGCGGCGCGCATCAGCGCTTCGTTGCCGGAGCCCGCGCCGGACTTTCCAGGAGCTGCTGCCCCGTCCTTGGCTGCCACTGCACTCCTCCGGCTCGTACGGATGGGCGAGACCAGGGCAAAGTCTAGCGACACCGCCTCGGAGGGGGGTTCGCACACGGGTTGTGGGCATACGTTCCGTCCCCGGAATCCGTCCGGGGACGGGCGGGCGCGACCCCGCGGACACGGTTCCCCCGGCTGCTCGGTTCCCCCGAGGACCGGGGCCCGGTCAGCGGTCAGCCCCCTCCTCCGCCCCCTTCGCCCTGCGGCTGCGCGGCAGCACCCGCAGCGCGTCCCCCATGTCCGCCACCTCCGTCACCTTCATGCCGGCCGGCACCCTCCCCGGGTCTCCCGGCACCAGCGCGTGCGTGAAGCCGAGACGGTGCGCCTCGGCGAGTCGCCGCTGCACGCCCGTCACCCGCCGCACCTCGCCCGCGAGCCCGACCTCACCGATCGCCACCAGGTTCTTCGGCAGCGGGGTGTCGCTCGCCGCGGAGGCCAGCGCGAGCGCGATCGCCAGGTCGGCCGCGGGCTCGGTGAGCTTCACCCCGCCGACGGTCGCGCTGTAGATGTCCCGCTTGCCCAGCGCGCTGATCCGGCCGCGCTGCTCCAGGACCGCCAGCATCATCGAGACCCGGGAGGTCTCCAGACCCGAGGTCGTCCGCCGCGGCGAAGGGATCTGCGAGTCGACCGTCAGCGCCTGCACCTCGGCGACCAGCGGACGCTTGCCCTCCAGGGTGACCGTCAGGCAGGTGCCGGGCACGGCCACGTCACGCCGGGTCAGGAAGAGCCCGGAGGGGTCCGCAAGTCCCGTGATGCCCTCGTCGTGCAGCTCGAAGCAGCCGACCTCGTCGGTCGCCCCGTAGCGGTTCTTCACGCCCCGGACCAGGCGCAGGCGCGCGTGCCGGTCGCCCTCGAAGCTCAGGACGACGTCGACCAGGTGCTCCAGGAGCCGGGGCCCGGCGATGGCCCCTTCCTTGGTGACGTGGCCGACGAGGAGCGTCGACATGCCGCGCTCCTTGGAGGCCCGGATGAGGGCTCCCGCGACCTCGCGGACCTGGGCCATGCCGCCGGGCGCGCCGTCGATCTCGGGGGAGGCGACGGTCTGCACCGAGTCCAGGATCAGCAGGGAGGGCTTCACCGCGTCGAGGTGCCCGAGGACGGCCGACAGATCGGTCTCGGCCGCCAGGTACAGATGGTCGCTGAGCGCGTTGATCCGGTCGGCGCGCAGCCGGACCTGGCTCGCGGACTCCTCGCCCGTGACGTACAGCGTGCGGTGCTCGTCGCTCGCCGCCTTGGCCGCCACGTCGAGCAGCAGCGTGGACTTGCCGACGCCCGGCTCGCCCGCGAGCAGCACGACGGCGCCGGGCACCAGGCCCCCGCCGAGGACCCGGTCCAGCTCGTCGACGCCGGTCGAGCGGGCGGTCGCCTGGCGGCCGTCGACCTGTCCGATGGGGACGGCGGCGGTGGAGACGCGGCCGGCGGCGGTCGTCCGGACGGCGGGCGCGCCGTACTCCTCGACCGTCCCCCAGGCCTGGCACTCGGGGCAGCGGCCGAGCCACTTGGCCGTCTGCCAGCCGCACTCGGTGCAGCGGTAGGACGGCCGGTCCTTGGCGGTTTTCGTACGGGCAGCCATGAGCCCCACCGTATCCGCCGCCACTGACAACGGGCCCCGGCCGTCCACAGGGGGAGCCCCACGGCAGCGGAACACCCGCTTCCTGTCCCCTTTCGAGCGATAGCTTCACCCGTAAGAATGAGAATGGAGCAACCGGTACGAAGAGTGCCCGCCGCCCTGCCTACGGTCGCCCAGTGACGAGCAGCAGGCTGGATCCCCCCGCACGCACCACCGGCGCACACCGGGCGCACCGCGCCGCGGACCAGGGACCGCGCACGCTCGGCCGGCGTCCCCCCGCCCGTTACGAGGCCGCACTCGACGGCCTCTTCACGTACTGCCTCTCCGTGCTCTGCGACCACGACACGGCCACCGCCGTCCTCGGCGACGTCCTCGCCGTCGCCGAGCGCCACCACGGCCGCTGCCCCTCCGACGAGGACGGCCGCACCGCCTGGCTGTACGCCCTCGCCCGCTGGGCCTGCCTGCGCAGCCTCGGCGAGCAGCGCGGCAAGCGCCAGGGCGCCCACACCGGCCGCCCGGCCGTCACCGCCCCCGAGCCGCCCCGGGTCTCCGAGGAGACCGCCGAGCGGCGCCGCGCCGAGCTCGCCCTGCTCGCCTGGCCCGAGGCCGCGGGCACCACACCGGAGCAGCGCGAGGCCCTGGAGCTCGCCGTGCGGCACGGGCTCAGCCACCGCCAGGTGGCCGCCGTGCTCTCCCTCGACCCCCTCGCCGCCCGCGAGCTCCTCGCCACCGCCGGCTGCGAGGTCGAGCGCACCCGCGCCGCCCTCGCCGTCGTCGAGACCGGCAGCTGCCCCACCGTCGCCCGGCTCACCGGCGACCACCGGGTGCTCCTCTCGGCCGCCCTGCGCGCCGAGCTCGTCCGGCACGTCGACGACTGCCCCCGCTGCCGCCGCGCCGCCGAGCGCGTCGGCGCCACCGGCCCCTGGCCCGGCGCCACGGCCCTCCCGGCGGACCGGCTGCCGCTCGTCGAGGCGCCCCGGGCCGCCGCGTACATGGCGATGCTGCACGTCCCACGCGCGCGTGCGGGCGCCCCGCGCTTCGCGCCGACCGGCTTCCCCATGGACCCGAAGGACCACGTCGCCCGCCGCGACCGGATGCGGGCCCGCGCGGTGACCACCACGGTCGTCGCCGCCGTGGTCGCCGCCCCCGTCCTCGCCCTGTGGACCTCCTACCGCGGCGCCCCGGACACGGACGCCGCCGGTCACGACGGGGCCAGGATCAGCGCGCGCGAGGCGGACGAAACGGTCGGCGCGGACGGCCGCCCCTACGACCGGTACGAGAACGCGGGCAACGCCCGCACCACCCCGGAGCCCCGCTTCACCCAGGGCAGCCGCGCCCCCGACGTCTCCGTCGAGGTCGTCAGCCCCGGCGCCCCCACCGAACCCGCCCGGCCCGGCGAACCCGCCGCCGGCTGGATCACGGTCGCCGCCACCGGCCACGGCGACGTCACCCTGCTCACCCTCACCGCCGCCGGCGGCTCGCCCGTCGACTGGTCGCTGTGGACGGACGCCCCCTGGCTGTACGTGAGCCGGGCCTCCGGCACGCTCCGCCCCGGCGAGAAGACCACGATCGCCGTCCGCGTCGACCACGGGCGCGCCCCCGTCGGCGCCTGGAGCGCGCGCGTGGGGGTGAACCCCTCGGGCGCGGTGATCAGGATCGACGGCCACGGCCCGGCCAAACCGCCGACCGGCCGGGTCATCACGCCCCCGCCGGTCACGACGACGCAGCCGACCACCCCGCCCACGTCCCCGCCGACGTCCCCGCCCACGACGGAACCGACCACCCCGCCCACGACGGAGCCGACGACGCCGCCCACGACCCCGCCGCCGACCACGGAACCCACGACGGAACCGACCACCCCGCCCCCGACGAGCGAAGAGCCCCCGCCCTCGACCTCGGACCCGGGCACGCCCCCGTCGTCGCCGGAGGAACCGCCCCCGTCCTCCTCCTAGGAGGGGTCCGCCGGGTGCGGGGCCACCAGCGGCAGCTGCGAGGCGAGCCGGGCCTCGCACAGCCCGGCCAGGACCTCGTACGCCTCCTCGCCCATCATCTCGACCAGCTCGGCCCGGTACGAGACGTAGACCGGCTCGGCGCCGACGTGCGCCGACGACGCCGTCGTGCAGTACCAGTGCAGGTCATGGCCGCCCGGCCCCCAGCCGCGCCGGTCGTACTCGCCGATCGACACCTGGAGCACCCGGCTGTCGTCGGGGCGGTCGATCCAGTCGTACGTCCGCCGCACCGGCAGCTGCCAGCACACGTCCGGCTTCGTCTCCAGCGGCTCCCGGCCCTCCTTCATCGCCAGGATGTGCAGCGAGCAGCCCGCGCCGCCCGCGAAGCCGGGCCGGTTCTGGAAGATGCAGGACCCCTCCCAGCGGCGGGTCTGCCGGTCGCCGTCCTCGTCGAGCTGCACCCAGCCCGACTCCGTGCCGACGTCGTGGAACTGCCACAGCTCCGGCGTCAGCCGGGCCACGTGCTCCGCGACCCGCTTCTCGTCGTCCTCGTCGGAGAAGTGCGCGCCCAGGGTGCAGCAGCCGTCGTCGGCGCGCCCCTCCTGGATGCCCTGGCAGCCGTTGCCGAAGATGCACGTCCAGCGCGAGGTCAGCCAGGTCAGGTCGCAGCGGAAGACCTGCTCCTCGTCGGTCGGATCGGGAAACTCGACCCACGCGCGCGCGAAGTCGAGGCCCTTCTCGTCGGGCTCCTCGGCCGCGCCCCGCTTCTGCTTCCCGACCTTGACGGCCTTCACGGCCTTCGCCGCGTGCGCGCTCCTGGCGTCCTTCACGCGCGAGCCGCCGTTCTCTTTGTCCGGCTTCGCCTTCTTCGTCTTTGGCACAACTCCAAGCGTATGCGGGAGGGAGCAGTAGCGTTCCGCCCATGAGACTCGGAGTCCTCGACGTCGGTTCGAACACAGTGCACCTGTTGGTGGTGGACGCCCACCCCGGCGCCCGGCCGCTGCCCGCCCATTCGCACAAGGCGGAGCTGCGGCTCGCCGAGCTGCTCGACGAGCGGGGCGCGATCGCGCCCGACGGCGTCGAGCGGCTCATCGCGACCGTGCGGGACGCGCTCCTGGCCGCCGAGGACAAGGGCTGCGAGGAGGTGCTGCCCTTCGCGACCTCCGCGGTCCGCGAGGCCAGCAACGCCGACGCGGTCCTCGCGCGCGTGAAGGACGAGACCGGTGTCGACCTCCAGGTCCTCACCGGTGAGGAGGAGGCCCGGCTCACCTTCCTCGCCGCCCGCCGCTGGTTCGGCTGGTCCGCGGGCAAGCTGCTCCTCCTCGACATCGGCGGCGGCTCCCTCGAAGTCGCGTACGGCATCGACGAGGACCCGGACACGGCGGTCTCCCTGCCCCTCGGCGCCGGCCGCCTCACGGCCGGCTGGCTGCCCGGCGACCCGGCCGACACCGCCGACGTGAAGGCGCTGCGCCGCCATGTGCGCGCGCAGATCGCCCGGACGGTCGGCGAGTTCAGCCGCTTCGGCCGCCCCGACCACGTCGTCGCCACCTCCAAGACCTTCAAGCAGCTCGCCAGGATCGCGGGCGCGCCCGGGTCGGGGGAGGGCCTCTACGTCCAGCGGATCCTGACCCGCAAGTCCCTGGAGGAGTGGGTCCCGCGCCTGGCCGCCATGACCGTTCCCGAGCGGGCCGCCCTCCCCGGCGTCTCGGAGGGCCGCGCCGGGCAGCTCCTCGCGGGCGCGCTCGTCGCGGAGGGCGCGATGGACCTCCTCGGCGTCGAGGAGCTGGAGATCTGCCCCTGGGCCCTGCGCGAGGGCGTCATCCTGCGCCGCCTGGACCACCTGCCGGAGCGCTGAGCCCGGGTGCCCGCGGACCACCGAGCGGCGCCCGGGCGTGACCGGAACCACCCCCCGGCCCCCCGGCCCGCCCCGTACCCTGTCTCCGTGGCAGAACCAGTGGTGCGCATCCCGGATGCGAAGGTCGCCCTGTCGACGGCCTCGGTCTATCCGGAGTCGACGGCGACGGCCTTCGAGATCGCCGCGCGCCTCGGGTACGACGGCGTCGAGGTCATGGTGTGGACCGATCCGGTCAGCCAGGACATCGAGGCGCTGCGTCGGCTCTCCGACTACCACCAGGTCCCGATCCTGGCCGTGCACGCCCCCTGCCTCCTCATCACCCAGCGCGTGTGGTCCACCGACCCGTGGGTCAAGCTCCAGCGCGCGCAGGCGGCGGCCGAGCGGCTCGGCGCGTCCACCGTCGTCGTGCACCCGCCGTTCCGCTGGCAGCGCCAGTACGCCAAGGACTTCGTGACCGGCATCTGGCGGATGGCGGACGAGACGGACGTGCGCTTCGCCGTCGAGAACATGTACCCGTGGCGGTACAAGGACCGCGAGATGCTCGCGTACGCCCCCGAGTGGGACGTCACCAAGGACGACTACCGGCACTTCACCGTCGACCTCTCGCACACCGCGACCGCCCGCACCGACGCCCTCGCGATGATCGACCGCATGGGCGACCGGCTCGGCCACGTCCACCTCGCCGACGGCAAGGGGTCCGCCAAGGACGAGCACCTCGTCCCGGGGCGCGGCACCCAGCCCTGCGCCGAGCTCCTGGAGCGGCTCGCGCTCTCCGGCTTCGACGGGCACGTCGTCATCGAGGTCAACACCCGCCGCGCGATGTCAGCCGCCGAACGCGAGGCCGACCTCGCGGAGGCCCTGGCCTTCACCCGCCTCCACCTGGCCTCCGTGGCCACCCGCTCCGCCGAGAGGCCTCGCCCGACCGAACGGGCCCCCCGCCCATGACCGACCCGGCCCCGCGCCGGCGCGGCCGCCCGTCCCGTACCGAGGAGGAGAGCGGCCCGGGCGCGCGCGAGCGCATCCTCGAAGCGGCCCGCGCCCAGTTCGCCGAGCGCGGCTACGACAAGGCCTCGGTGCGCGGCATCGCCAAGGCCGCCGGCGTGGACCCGGCGCTCGTGCACCACTACTTCGGCACGAAGGACGAGGTCTTCGCCGCCGCCATCGAGGTCTCCTTCGAGCCCACGGCCGTCGTCCCGGCGATCCTCGGCGGCCCGCGCGAGGCCATCGGCGAACGGCTCGCGCGCTTCTTCATCGGCGTCTGGGAGAACCCGGCCTCCCGCGCCCCGCTCCTCGCGATCGTCCGCTCCGCGCTCACCCACGAGGCGGCGGCCAAGGTGCTGCGGACCTTCGTGCTGCGCCGGCTCCTGGAGCGGATCGCGGCCGAGCTCGACGTGCCGGACCCCGGCTTCCGCGCGGAGCTGGCCGCCTCGCACATGATCGGGATCGTGATCATGCGGTACGTGATCCAGGTCGAGCCGCTGGCCTCGGCGGATCCGGAGCGGATCGTCGAGCAGGTGGCCCCGACCCTCCAGCGCTATCTGACGGAAGCCTGACCGGGACCTGGCGGAAGCCGGTCCGGGGCCTGACGGAAGAGGGTCCGAGGCCTGACGGAAGCCGGACCGAAGGCGTCCGAGGTCTGAACACCCATCCCGCATTCTGGATACCCTGTCCAGATCTTGGAGCGTCGGCGTACGCTCGAAAGCAAGCACACCCATCACGAGGAGCGAGCGACGATGCCCGAGCTGAGGTCCCGCACTGTCACCCACGGCCGCAACATGGCGGGCGCACGCGCCCTTATGCGCGCCTCCGGTGTACCCGGCGCGGACATCGGCCGGAAGCCCATCATCGCCGTGGCCAACTCCTTCACGGAGTTCGTCCCCGGCCACACCCACCTCCAGCCGGTCGGCCGGATCGTCTCCGAGGCCATCACCGCCGCCGGCGGCATCGCCCGCGAGTTCAACACGATCGCCGTCGACGACGGCATCGCCATGGGCCACGGCGGCATGCTCTACAGCCTGCCCTCCCGCGACCTGATCGCGGACAGCGTGGAGTACATGGTCGAGGCGCACTGCGCCGACGCCCTGATCTGCATCTCCAACTGCGACAAGATCACCCCCGGCATGCTGATGGCCGCCCTGCGCCTCAACATCCCGACGGTCTTCGTCTCCGGCGGCCCGATGGAGTCCGGCCGCGCCACGCTCGTCGACGGCTCGGTCCGCACGCTCGACCTGGTCGACGCGATCTCCGACGCGGTGAACCCGAAGATCTCGGACGAGGACATCGCCCGCATCGAGGAGAACGCCTGCCCGACCTGCGGGTCCTGTTCCGGCATGTTCACCGCCAACTCGATGAACTGCCTGACCGAGGCGATCGGCCTCTCCCTCCCCGGCAACGGCACGGTGCTCGCCACCCACACCGCCCGCAGGGCGCTGTACGAGAACGCGGCCCGCACGGTCGTCGACATCACCCGTCGCTACTACGACGAGGACGACGACTCCGTCCTGCCGCGCTCGATCGCGACCCGCGGGGCCTTCGAGAACGCCATGGCCCTCGACATCGCCATGGGCGGCTCCACCAACACGATCCTGCACCTGCTCGCCGCCGCCCAGGAGGCCGAGCTCGACTACGGCCTGCCGGACATGGACGAGGTCTCGCGCCGCGTCCCCTGCCTGGCCAAGGTCGCCCCGAACGTCGCCAAGGACCGCACGTACTACATGGAGGACGTGCACCGGGCGGGCGGCATCCCCGCCATCCTCGGCGAGCTCTACCGCGCGGGCCTGCTGAACGAGGACGTCCACGCCGTCCACGCGCCCTCCGTCAAGGAGTGGCTGGAGACCTGGGACGTGCGCGGCGGCTCCCCCTCGGACGAGGCCGTCGAGCTGTGGCACGCGGCCCCCGGCTGCGTCCGCTCGGCGACCGCCTTCTCCCAGTCGGAGCGCTGGGACACCCTCGACACGGACGCCGCGAACGGCTGCATCCGCGACGCGGCCCACGCGTACTCGAAGGACGGCGGCCTCGCCGTCCTGCACGGCAACCTCGCCGCCGACGGCTGTGTCGTGAAGACCGCCGGCGTCGACGAGTCCATCTGGACCTTCGAGGGTCCGGCCGTCGTCTGCGAGTCGCAGGAGGAGGCCGTCGAGAAGATCCTGAACAAGCAGGTCAAGGACGGCGACGTGGTCGTCATCCGCTACGAGGGCCCCAAGGGCGGCCCCGGCATGCAGGAGATGCTCTACCCGACCTCCTTCCTCAAGGGCCGGGGCCTGGGCAAGACCTGCGCCCTCGTCACCGACGGCCGCTTCTCGGGCGGCACCTCGGGCCTCTCCATCGGCCACGCCTCCCCGGAGGCGGCCTCGGGCGGCACGATCGCGTTCGTCGAGGACGGCGACCGCATCCGCATCGACATCCCGAACCGCTCGATCGAGCTGCTCGTCGACGACTCCACCCTCGCGGCCCGCCGCGAGGCCCTCGGCGGCGTGTACGCGCCGAAGAACCGGCAGCGCAAGGTGTCGGCGGCGCTGCGGGCGTACGCGGCGATGGCGACGAGCGCCGACAAGGGCGCGGTCCGGGACGTGACGAAGCTGGGCTGATCCCGACGGGACGTACGACGGAGGGGAGCGGGCCGCGCGGCCCGCTCCCCTCCGTCGTTCCGTACGTCTCAGCCGCTCACCAGGCGGCCGGGTCGCGCGCGTCCACCGCGAACACGGACCCGTCCGGCGCCGTCCCGAAGACCCGGTCCCCGGCGACGACTGGCGCGGGGACGGTCGTCGCGTACCCGAGCCTGCCGTCCCGCAGCCGGGGCCGGGTCTGCCCGAGGAGAGCGCCGCGCGCGGTGTCGACGGTGAGCAGCCGCCCGTCGGAGGCGGAGAAGTAGAGCCGGTCGCCGGGGCCGACGACGGGGACGGACACGGTGCCGGCGGCGGTCTCCAGCTCCCAGAGGACGCGGCCGCCGGGAGCGGTGGTGTCCAGGGCGATCAGCCGGCCCGTCGGAGTCAGCAGGTAGACGGTCGCGCCCCGCACGGCGAACCTGGGTTCGTCCAGCAGGGAAGGCAGGGGGATGCGGCGTGCGGACCCCTTGGCGGGGTCGTAGACGACGACGGCGTCGGTGCGCGAGTCGCGGTTCACGGACCGCAGGAAGAGCACATCGTCCGCTCCTGTGCCCACAGGGACGAGATCTCCGTCCAGACGCTTCTGCCAGGCGATCTCGCCGCTCCTCGGGCGCAGAGCGCTGACAAGGGTGTGGGTGCCGCTGTCCGAGTTCTCGAAGACGGGCAGGAGGCCGGATTCCTGCGAGTACTGACCGAAGCGCGGCGCCGAGTGATGGCGCAGCGCGTGACTCCAGCGGCGTTCCCCCGTCGCGCTGTCGACGGCCTTCACCGTGCCCGAGCCGCCGGTGAGGACTGTGTCGCCCGCCCCCCGTACTCCGCCGTGGCGCTCGGATGTGCCCGTGTCCCAGCCGGGAGTGCCGTCGGTTCCGTATGCCCGCAGGCGGTCGTCGTCGGAGATGACGCCGAGCAGGCCTCCGGACAACGGCGTGGGTGCGGAGTGTTTTTCATCGAGGGCCGTCGGCTGTGACCAGACCACATGGCCGGTCGCGGGGTCGATCCGCGCGATGCCGATGCCCCGGCCCGAACAGAAGAGCGCGTCGCCGAGGTACGCGCAGGCGGGCGCGACGGGGTCGCCGTCCTTCTGCAACGGGGTCTGCCACCCGGTGAATGCCTTGGCGGCCCCGGCTCGGTGCGGCTCCGGTGCGGGACCGCCCTTGCCGCCGGACGGGATGGCGGCGAAGGCCGCGCCGCCGGCCAGGACGAGGAGCGCGGCGGCTGTGAAGGGCCAGCGGGGCGGCCGCCGACGCCGGGGCCGCTCCGTGGTGACGCGTACGGGAGTGTCCGCGTCCCAGGCGGCCGGATACCGGGGCGTGGGAGCGGGCAGGGCGGGGACCCGCCGCTGAGACGGTATGAATGCCGTCGCCTCGTACGAGGGTGGCAGCAGCGCTGTCATGATCTCGGCCGGAGACGGACGTTCCGCCGGTTCCTTGGCGAGGCAACGTGCGACGAGCGGGGCGAGGTCGGCCGGAACGCCCGTCAGATCGGGCTCGTCGTGCACGACTTGATACGCGACGATGTAAGGGCTGTCGGAGTCGAACGGGCCGTGTCCGGTCGCGGCATGCACGAGTACCGACCCGAGGGCGAACACGTCCGCCGCCGGCCCGACCTCCCGCGGACGCTGGAACTGCTCGGGTGCCATGAAGGGCGGCGACCCGATCAACTTCCCCGTCTCCGTGTGGAGATCGCTGTCCATCGGCCGGGAGATGCCGAAGTCGATGACCTTCGGTCCGGTGTCCGTGAGCAGCACGTTGCTCGGCTTGAGGTCCCGGTGGACCACACCGGCCCGGTGGATGTCGCGCAGCGCCTCCGCGAGCCCCGCCGTCAGCCGGCGAAGCCCGGCGGGAGAGAGGGGCCCGTTCCGCTTCACCTGATCGGCGAGGGTGGGGCCGGGGACGTACAGCGTCGCCATCCAGGGGCGTACGGCGTCGGGGTCGGCGTCCACGACGGGCGCGGTGAAGGCACCGCTCACCCGGCGCGCAGCCGCGACCTCTTGACGGAAGCGGGCCCTGAACTCCGGGTCCTCCGCGTACTGCCCGTGCACGACCTTGACCGCGAGCCGCAGCCCGGAAGGAGAGGTGGCCAGGTGCACCACCCCCATGCCGCCCGCGCCGAGACAGGCCTGAAGGCGGTACTCGCCCGCGTATTCAGGTCCTTCTGCTTCCCGGTCGGCACCGGCACTGCGCAACGGCGGCATCGCCCACCCCCGTGTGGTTCCCCGTTGAGTCCGCGCGCGTGCGCGACGGACGGAGCCTAGTCCATGGTGCGTGCGATGTCGGAGGAGCTTGCTAGCCTGCGCGTCGCAGAAAGTGAATTTCAGGGGAGCGATTCAGCTCCCAACGGGGGAGGCCGTCATGACTGTTGAAGAGTCGAGCGCCGCCACGGAACCGGACGAGGTGGTCTCCATGAGCGTCGCGCGCTATCCGATCGCACCCGGCTGCCGGGTCAACGTGCGCTCCGGCCCGGGGACGAAGTACGGGATCGTGCGCACGCTCCCGCTGGGCGCGAGTGTGCCGATCTACTGCCAGACGCCGGGCGAAACGATCTCCGGCCCGTACGGCACCACGAACGTCTGGGACAACATCGCGAGCGACGAGTTCGTCTCGGATGCGTACGTGAAGACCGGCAGCGACGGCTACGTAGCCCCCCGCTGCGGCTGACAAGGGACGAGGAAGACGATGCTCCGCAGAAGAATGCTCACCACCGTCGGCGGCGCGGTCGCTGCCCTGGGCCTGGTGCTCGCCGCGGCCGGCAGCTCCTCCGCCGTCACGTACTACCCGGTCGCACCCGGCTACAAGGTCAACGTGCGCTCGGGACCCAGCACCCAGTACGCGATCGTCCGGACCCTGCCCCTGGACGCCAAGGTGCCGATCTACTGCCAGAAGTACGGCGAGACCATCAGCGGCCCGTACGGCACGACGGACATCTGGGACAACATCGCGCCGGGCGAGTACGTCTCCGACGCGTACGTCCACACGGGCAGCGACGACATGGTCGCACCGCGCTGCGCCTGAGCCCTTCTCCGGCGCCCCGGGGATAATCGACCCCGTGAGCGACGAAGAGCAGACCCCCGCCAAGGCCGGCCCGCAGCCGGAGGAGATCCGGTTCTTCGGCACGACCTGGGTCGACCACAGCGGCCCTTACGCGCTGCGCCGCGTCGGCCTGGCCGCCGGCGCGCTCGTCGCCGCCGTCGCGGCCTGCTTCGTGCTGCGCTTCGCCTACGAGGGCCTGCAGATCGCGGACGTCGGTGGCCTCGTGAACGTGCTGGTCGTCATCATGTTCGCCGTCTGCAGCGCCATCGCCTTCGGCAAGACCTGGGAGGGCTTCCTCCGTCGCCCGGCCGACCCGGCCCGCGAGGAGTCCCTCCGCAGCCTGAAGGCCATCGGCTTCATCGGCTCCCTCCTCGCCTACGCCGCCCGCTGCTTCGTCGAGGCCCCCGGCGAGAAACTGCACCGCACGGAGTACGAGACGGCCCTGGCGCACCACGAAAAGCGCCGCTCCTCCCGCACGGGCAACCCGTCGACCCGCAAGAAGCCGAAGCGCAAGTAGCCCGCCCGTGCGGGCCGCGCCCCCCGTGCGGGCCGCGCCCCCGTGCGGGCGGCTCACACCGCCCGTCGGTCGTGGGCATACGCCCTGCACCCGCACGTCGGTTGTGGGCATCTGTTCCGCAAGGGCGGAACGGGTGGGCACCACCGGCCACCGGCCCGCAGCCGACCTGCCCACCCACCCCCACGCCGCCGGACCGCCCTGGTCCTTGACGACCGGCACCCCCAGACCCACTATTCATCACATGATGAATTACTCGGCGGGCGGGGCCGAACGCGCAGCCATCACCGCCCAGGCCCTCACCGTCACAAGAGCCGACCGCCAGGTCCTCCGCGGGCTCGACTTCACCATCCCCATCGGCCGCATCACCGGCCTCCTAGGCCCCTCCGGCTGCGGCAAGACCACCCTCATGCGCGCGATCGTCGGCACCCAGGCCAAGGTCGGCGGCACCCTCCAGGTCCTCGGCCGCCCCGCAGGCGACCCCGCCCTCCGCTCCCGCATCGGCTACGTCACCCAGGCCCCGTCCGTCTACGACGACCTCACCGTCCGCCAGAACCTCGACTACTTCGCCGCCGTCCTGCTCCCCGGCCGCGCCCACCGCCACGACCGCCGCACCGCCGTCGACCGGGCCGTCGAGGACGTCGACCTCGCCGACCACGCCGACACCCTCGCCGGCCGGCTCTCCGGCGGCCAGCGCAGCCGGGTCTCCCTGGCCGTCGCCCTCCTCGGCGCCCCGGAACTCCTCGTCCTCGACGAGCCCACGGTCGGCCTGGATCCCGTCCTCCGCCGCGACCTGTGGGACCTCTTCCACCGGATCGCCGCCGACCGGGGCACCACCCTCCTCGTCTCCTCCCACGTCATGGACGAGGCCGAGCGCTGCCACCGGCTCCTCCTCATGCGCGAGGGCGAGATCCTCGCCGAGGACACCCCGGAGGCACTCCGCCGCCGCAGCGACACGGCCACCGTCGAGGAGGCCTTCCTGCACCTCGTGGACGCGGCGAACACCCGCGCGGCCCAAGCAGCCCGCACCGCCCAAGCGGCCCAAGCGCCCCGCCCCGCCCAAGCAGCCCGCCCCGCCCAGACCGCCCCCACCACCCGCGAGGAGCACCGACCGTGAACGCGAACCGCACCCTCGCCACCGCCGCCCGCGTCCTGCGCCAACTGCGCCACGACCCGCGCTCGATCGCCCTGATGCTCCTCGTCCCCTGCCTGATGCTCTTCCTGCTCCGCTACGTCTTCGACGGCAGCCCCGGCACCTTCGACAGCATCGGCGCCTCGCTCCTCGGCATCTTCCCGCTCATCACGATGTTCCTGGTGACCTCCATCGCCACCCTCAGGGAACGCACCTCCGGCACCCTGGAACGCCTGCTCGCCATGCCGCTCGGCAAGGCCGACCTGATCGTCGGCTACGCCCTCGCCTTCGGGACCGTCGCCGTCGTCCAGTCCGTCCTGGCCACCGGCCTCGCCGTCCGGTTCCTCGGCCTCGACGTCACCGGCTCACCCTGGCTCCTCCTCCTGGTGGCGCTCCTCGACGCCCTCCTCGGCACCGCGCTCGGCCTCTTCGTCTCCGCCTTCGCCGCGTCCGAGTTCCAGGCCGTCCAGTTCATGCCGGCCGTGATCTTCCCCCAGCTCCTGCTCTGCGGCCTGTTCACCCCGCGCGACCGCATGGCCCCCGCCCTGGAGGCGATCTCGAACGTGCTCCCCATGTCGTACGCCGTGGACGGCATGAACGAGGTCCTCCGCCACACCGACATGACCGCCGCCTTCGTCCGCGACGCCCTCGTCGTCGCCGGCTGCGCCGTCCTGGTCCTCGGCCTCGGCGCGGCCACCCTCCGCCGCCGCACCGCCTGACCGCCCCTCGGACACCCCACGCACCCGGAGCCCCACCGGTGAAAGGATGTCGAAAAGGCCCCCTCCGGCGAGGTGAACAGACCCATGACCCAGACCGTCGCAGTCCTCGGCACCGGCAAGATCGGTGAAGCGCTCCTCAGCGGCATGATCCGTGCCGGGTGGCGCCCCGCGAACCTCCTGGTCACCGCCCGCCGTGCCGAGCGCGCCGAGGAGCTCCGCACCCGCTACGGCGTCGAGACCGTCACCAACGCCGAGGCCGCCAAGCGCGCCGACACCCTCATCCTGGCCGTCAAGCCGCAGGACATGGGCCGCCTCCTCGACGAGCTCACCCCGCACGTCACCGCCGACCGCCTGGTCATCAGCGCGGCGGCGGGCATCCCGACTTCCTTCATCGAGGCCCGCCTCACCGCCGGCACCCCCGTCGTCCGCGTCATGCCGAACACCCCCGTCCTCGTCGACGAGGGCATGTCCGTCATCTCGGCCGGCAGCCACGCCACCCCCGAGCACCTCGCCCACACGGAGGAGATCTTCGGCGGCGTCGGCAAGACCCTGCGCGTCCCCGAGTCCCAGCAGGACGCCGCCACCGCCCTCTCCGGCTCGGGCCCCGCGTACTTCTACTTCCTCGTCGAGGCCATGACCGACGCCGGCATCCTCCTCGGCCTGCCCCGCGCCCAGGCCCACGACCTCATCGTCCAGGCCGCCATCGGCGCCGCCGTGATGCTCCGCGACAGCGGCGAGCACCCGGTCAAGCTCCGCGAGGCCGTCACCTCACCGGCCGGCACCACCATCAGCGCCATCCGCGAGCTGGAGAACCACGGCGTACGGGCCGCCCTGATCGCCGCCCTGGAAGCGGCCCGCGACCGCAGCCGCGAGCTCGCCTCCGGCAACAGCTGAGCGACTACTTACCCGACGCACCCTTCACCACGTCCTCCGTGGTCACGACCCGGGCGAACCGCCCACCGTGCAGCGACACCGCCGTCGCCCGGGTCAGCTCCTCCGCCGACTGCGTCCAGCCGAACGGCCCGGCCAGGTCGAAGGTGTGCATCGCGTCCAGCGGGAACAGCACGTCGTACCCGAGGTTCCCGCCCATCCGGGCGGTGGTCTCGTTGCACATGTTGGTCTGGATCCCCACCACCACGAACTGCTCCACCCCGGCACCCTTCAGCCAGGCGTCCAGGTCCGGCTCCCCGTAGAACGCCGAGTTCACGGACTTCGTGACGAGCAGCTCCGGACCCGAGCCCTTCCCCCGCCGCTCCTCGACGAAGTCCTTGAACTCGTTCCCCTCGGTGCCCGGCTCCAGCGGCGAACCCGCCCGCGGCGAGTCGTGCCGTACGAAGACGACCGGCCGCCCCGTCTCCTGCCAGGCGTCGATCAGAGCCGCGATGTTCGCTTCGGCCTCAGGATTGTTCCGCCGCCCCCAGAACTCCTGCTCGAAGCCCTTCTGCACGTCGACGACCACCAGCGCTGCGTTCTCGTTGATCTCCATGACAACGATCCTCCCGCCGGAGGCCGCCGGCCCCCAGAGGTACGAATGCCAGCGATCGATGTTTTACTGCCAAACGTGTCAGAGACTCCCGCGCCCCGCCCCCAGCGCATCGCCCTCGTCTCCTTCCCCGGCATCCGCGCCTTCGACATCTC